>CAMBZO010000120.1 GCA_945872195.1 Akkermansia muciniphila
GGCCAGACGATTCCGCACGGCGACGCGAGTTTCGATGCAGCCCTGCTGGTGGATGTGCTGCATCACACGGAATCGCCGGAGGTGCTGTTGCGCGAAGCCGGGCGTGTCGCGCGGACGCTGGTGGTGAAGGACCACACGCTCACTGGCTGTCTGGCCGGACCCACCCTGCGCGTGATGGATTGGGTGGGCAACGCGGCGCACGGGGTTGCGCTGCCTTACAACTACCAGACGCAGGCGCAGTGGCGGGAGAGGTTCGCGTCGCTTGGATTGCGGGTTGAGGAATGGCGGAGTGACTTGCGCCTCTATCCTTGGTTTGCCGACTGGTTATTCGGAAGGCAACTCCACTTGCTGGCTCGCCTAACGCCGGAGGGGCCAGCGTGAGCGCATCGGACAAAGCCACGGAAGTGTGGGAGGCGGCTTACCTGCGGTTCGAGACGCCAGAGGAGGAAATCGCGAAGTTCACGCGGCGACTTCTGCAACTCGGCGCGCGTCAGTGGCCGCGAGATGCGGCGGTGGTGGAGCTGTTCTGCGGACGCGGAAACGGTCTGCGCGCGATGGCTCAGTTGGGCTTTGTTCGTCTTGCGGGTGTGGATATTTCGCAACGGTTGCTGGCCTTGTGTCCTCCGGAGCACGGCCGCCATTGTGCGGATTGCCGGACGCTGCCATTCGTGACGGCGAGCCAGGACATATTGATCGTGCAAGGCGGACTGCATCATCTTGCGAAGTTGCCGGAGGATCTGGAGCGGGTGCTGGCGGAGGCGTCGCGGGTGTTGCGTCCCGGGGGGCGATTCATCGTGGTCGAGCCGTGGCTGACGCCGTTCCTTTCGCTGGTTCACGCGGGGTGCCGGCAATCATGGCTGCGTAAGATTTCGAGTAAGGTGGATGCGCTGGCGGAAATGATCGATGGCGAGCGCGCCACTTACGAGCAATGGCTGGGGCAACCGGAGGCGGGGTTGCGGAGTCTCGAAGCAAGTTTCATCACAGAGCGAAAAAGTATTGGCTGGGGAAAACTGATGTGGGTGGGGCGGCGGAATGGGGAATCGGGAATTGGGAATGGGGAATCGGGAAATCGTGCATCGCGCGCGGTGGCTGACGTGCGACGGGAGGGCAGGGGAGGGTGAAGCTCGAGAGTCAATTGCGTTGGGTGTTCGCTGTGCAAGCCGTCCTGCTCGCGGTCGCGGCGTGGCGGAATCTGCACCAACTCAATCCCGACGCGATCGCATACATGCGCATCGCAGGCTACTACGCAAACGGACAGACCGAACTGGCCGTGACGGGTTATTGGGGGCCGCTTTTGAGCTGGCTGATGGTGCCACTGCTGAAGGTGGGCGCGCCCCCGCTGGTGGCGGCGCGTGTGGTGATGGGGGTGTCGGGCGTGGTTTTTCTAGCCGGAGCCGTGGCCGTGTTTCGAGTGTTTCGGCTGCCGCGTGTTGCGCTGTTGACGGGTGCGTGGGTGGCAGGGGGCTGGTCGGTATTTTGGTCGGTGCGAAATATCACGCCGGATTTGTTGATGGCGGGCCTCGTGGCTTTGGCCGTGACCGCGACGATGGAATTGTTTCTGCGCCGTAGCCGCCGAGGTGAGGAGGCGGAGCATGTTGGCAGAAAGCGAATCCGCATCCTGACCTCGGCGGCTACGGCCGGGCTGTGGTGGGGGTTGGCTTATCTGGCGAAGGCTGTGGCGCTGCCTCTCGCGCTCGCCGCGGCGGCGGGGCTAGCGGTGTTTGCGATGAGCGGACGGCGGGGTTTACGCGCGGAGTTGGCGGCGCGGCTGGGAATGGTCTGCATTTGCACTGCGCTCGTCGCGGCACCGTGGCTTGGAGTGCTGTCGCAGCACTACGGGAGATTCACCTTCTCGACGACAGGCCCCATCGCACATGCGCTGGCGGGGCCGGGCGAGAAGGCGGGTTTTCACCCCGCGATGACGACGCTGCACCAGCCGGAAGCAGGGAGAGTGACGCAGTGGGAGGAGCCCTCACGGATGGCGTATCAGCGGTGGTCGCCGTTCGCGAGCGAGGAAAACTTCCGGCACCAATTGAAGGTCATCGGTGGGAACATCGGCGTTTGCTGGAATTGGCTGAACCCGTGGCGTGCGTGGGTAGCTGGGGCAGATTCGCCTCCGTGGCGGCGGTGGCTGGGCACATTTGACTTGCTGGGAATCAGCGGGATGGCGGTGCTGCTCGCGGGCGGTTGTGCCGTGAGAAACCGGCATCGGCTACGACGCGTGCGCTGGTGCTGGGCACTGGTGCCGGTGGCTGCGCTGGGTGGTTTATATCTGCCGTTCTTTGTGATGGCGGAAGACAATCGGTATTTTTATCCGGTGCTGCCGTTCCTGTGGGTGCTCGCCGTTGGAGCGTCGGGCTGGGCGGCGCGTAGGAAGAGCCGCGTCGTAGGCGGCACACGGCAGCTTGCTTTCCGCATTGTGAGCCTCGCATTCGTAACGACCGCGTTGGCATGGCTGGCGGTTGCGTTGGTCCGAATCCCCAATCAAGCGAGCCGCGCGGCGCATGAGATTGCAGTGCAGCTGAAGCTCAGCGGTCATGTCGGCCCGGTGGCCGGAAGCGGGCTGCTGCCCGGTGGCCGCACGGGGCTTTACACGGCGTTCCTGCTGGGCGAGCGGTGGCTGGGGGATGATTCGATGGCCGGGCCGGAAGCGTTTCTTGCCAGCGGGGCAACTGTGGTCGTGGTGCGGCGATCCAGCCATGCTGAGTTGTTTGCGCGAAATCCGAGTTGGCATTTGGCTGGGCGAGGTGCATCCGAGCAGGTTCTGTATTTTGTCCGGGCAACTCCCTGAGTGAATCCAAGACTTTGGGCTGGAAATTATTCCAGCGGTTCTGTTTCCTTGGCATGCCGCTGGGGAGTGAGATTCATTCCGTGTGCGGCTAGGCAGGTTGGTAAACGACGACAATGCAATACTGGCTGGAAACAGATGGCGGGGAGCAATTCCCGCTGCAAGGCACCTGCACCATCGGGCGCCTGCCGGAGAACACGATGGCGATCAACGACGGCGAGGTCTCTCGGCGGCACGCCATCATCCACGCGCAGGGCGACGGCGGTTACTACATGGTGGACCTCGGCAGCCGCAACGGCACCATTCTCAACGGCCAGCGCATGCGGATGCCGGCGCAACTCAAGGACAACGACCGCATCCAGATTTCCACGACCAGCCTCGTCTTCCGCGCGAGCGAGCCGCCAGGTGGCGAGGGCGAGGAGGCGATGATGACCATCGCCGCCGCGGACCAGATGGCGAAGTCCGGGATGTGCTGGATGCTGGTGGCGGACATCTGCCATTTCACGAAGATGAGCCAGACCATGCCGCAGGACGACTTGGCGCAGATGGTCGGCAAGTGGGTTCTAGCCTGCAAGCAGACGATTGAGAAGTCGCAGGGACACATCAACAAATACCTCGGCGATGGCTACCTCGCCTTCTGGCCGATGGACATCACCAAGCCCGATGCCATCGCAGCCACTATCAACGCGCTGCGGGCCCAGCAGGCGACGATCACCAACATGAAGTTTCGCATCGTGATCCATTACGCGCACGTTCGGATGGACAGCTCGCTGCAACAGGGTGAGGACAATCTCATCGGGCCGCAGGTCAACTTCGTCTTCCGCATGGAGAAGGTGTGCGGCGCGTTGAATCAGTTCTGCCTACTCAGCGAGGCGTCGGCGACGGAGCTTCAGCCTTACTTTGAGATGACGGCGCAGGGCGCACACGCGCTGGGCGGCTTCCAAGGCGAACACAACATGTATTCCTGTTGAGCGCGGAGCAGAGGCGGGAGTGGAGACGGGTTTCCACCAAACAATCCACCTCATGGCATCGGGGGCTACTGGTTTCGTGCGTCCCAATCCTTCCAGAAAACCACCGGAGTTTTTGAGCGCGTCCAGGCGTCCTCCGGCACGAAGAAATCAAGGCGCTTAAGCTTTGGGAGTTGGCGCAGGGCCACCACGGTCGGAGACGGGAATGGCACGGCAAGTTGCTCCAAGCCCTGACATTCCCAAAGAGGGCTCAGGTCGGGCTGGGTGGGCAGGCTGTCCATGCGCAGCACTTTGAGAGGCATTCCCGCGAGGGGAGCTACGCTGGCGATGGGGGATCTGGACAGGTTCAAGTATTGGAGCGGCGCGCCGCGCAGTGCATCTAGGCTGCTCACGCGGGTTTCCGACAAATCCAATTCCACGGTGAGTGGCGCACCGCGCAACGCCCCGATGTCCGATATTTGCGTCAGCGCCAGTTTGAGCACGTCCAGTGGTAAACCGGCCAGCGGGGCGATGGTCGTGATGCCCGTCTCACGCAAGTCCAGCAGGCGTAGCGAGTTCATGCCCGCGAGGGGCGCGAGATTCTCCACTGGTGTTTTGGAGCAGTCGAGGTGCTGAAGCCGCATTCCCTTCAACGCCGAGATGTCGCGCACGATGGTCTTGCGCATGATGTTCGTGACGAGGGGCATGTTCGTCAGGGCGGAGAGTTGGCTGACGGTGTTGCTGCTGAAATTCAAGAATTGCAACGGAGCGCCTCGAAGCGGATCGAGATTGATCACCTTGGTGCTCTCGATGTTTAGCGAGCGGAGTGGCATGCCGGCGAGTGCCGTGAGGTCTCGTGTGGGCGTGCGGGAGGCATCGAGCCATTCCAGCTTGATGCCGATGAGTGGCTTCAAGTCGACAATCTTTGTGTCACTGATGTCGAGCCGGGTCAGTGGCAGTCCGGCGAGCGGACCGAGGTCGAGCAACTCATCGCAGTCTTTCAAATTTAGCTGAGTCAATGGCATCCGCGCCAGCGGACCGAGGTCCGTCAGCCTGCGCATGCGGGATAGGTTCAGGCTGGTCAGCGACATGCCTTTGAGAGGGTCGAGGTCGGTGAGATTGGTGGAGCCCGCGAGGTTCAAGGTGGTCAGCGGAAGGTTCCTCAGCGCGGTGAGGCTGGTGACCGGATTCTCGCTGAGGTTGAGATGGTATTGTCCCAAGTCATCGCGCTCCAGCAGCTCCGACTTGATCTGCGCCGCCGTCAGTTGTCGCCGGAATGTCACCAGCATCTGGGAGTCCGTGGCCGCGACCATGGCGAAGATGCGGCCGGCTTCCTCGACGCGGCCCTGCTCGCGGAATAGCTCGTAGATGTCCCGTTTGCTCTTGTCGCTGAGTTTCTTGATGTCCTTGTTGTCGCGGATGATGGAGGCACAGATCCTGGAGCTGCGGATGGCATCGGGCAGGCGTGCGTCAAATTGACGAGCCTTCTCGAAGGACTCCCGAGCTTCGTGAATCTCGAGCAACGACATGTGGATGTTGCCCTTGATGATGTGGAAGCTGCCGTTTGATTTGTTGAGGGAGATAGCTTGAAGCACGTTCGTCATCGCCTCGCCGAACTTCAGCTCGCGCAACTTGCCTTCTGCGACGGTGGCAAATGATGGCGCCGTCTCTTGCAGTTTCAACACGAAGGTTTCGGCCTTTTTTCGGGCCTCGTCTGCTAAGCCCTTGCTCTTGGCGAGGCGTCCGATAAAGAGGCCGATCACAGCGAGGATTGCCAATAGCGCGATGCCGGCCATCACGACCTCCTTCTTGTTCCGTTGAAACAACAGCTTTATCAGCGTGAAGGGGTTAGCATCCTGCGCGCGAGTAGCGTAGCCGCCCTGGTAGGCCGCGAGGTCCGCCTGCAACTCTTCCACGGTCTGGTAACGCAGCGCACTCTCCCGCGCCATGCACTTCATCGCGACGGCAGACAGCGCCTCGGGGATCAGGCCATTCGGGCAGTGCGGGGCGATCTTGCCCGAGGGATTTTCAGTCGGCTTGCTGTTGAACGAACTGGGAGAATGGATGTTGCCCGAGGTGACCCGGGTGAGAATCTCGTTGAGATTCGTGCCCGTGATCGGCGGCTGCATGGTGAGCGTGTAATAGAGGATGCCGCCCAGTGCGTAGATGTCCGAGCGCGTGTCAATGTCCGCGACGCGGCCTTCGGCCTGCTCAGGGGCCATGTAGTTCGGCGTGCCCTTCAGCTGTCCGGCCATCGTCGCACTCGCGTCGGCCCCGTCGCCGGCCAGAGGCCCGGAAAACTCCCCATCCGCTTCCTCCGTGTGCGCTTGGCCCGGCTCTGGCAGCACCTTTGCTATGCCCCAGTCCAGAATCAGCACCTCGCCGAATTCGCCGATCATCACATTGTCCGGCTTCAAGTCGCGGTGGATCACGCCTCGCGAGTGCGCGTAGGACATGCCGTCGCAGACCTTTTGGAAGATCGTCAGCAGCCGCGAAATGGGAAACCCCTGGATCGTCTCCGCATTTCCCTCGCGGATGTCCTTGAGGATGTCGCGGAGCGTCCGCCCCTCGATCAGCTTCATCGTATAATAGATCGTGCCGTCACTGGCCACACCGATGTCGTGCAGCGGGACGATGTTGGGGTGCTCGAGCTGGCCGGTGATCTGCGCCTCGGCAACGAAGTTGAAGACAGTATGTTCGTTCGCGTTGGCGCTGTTGAGCATCACCTTGAGTGCGACGGTGCGGGCGAGGTTGTTGTCCTTCGCCTTGAGCACCGCGCCCATACCGCCGGTGGCGATGACTCCCTCGAGCGTGTAAAATCCGGAGCCCGGCGTGCTTTGAGGCGCGGAGGCATTGGGGTCCTCGCTGCCGCGCGAGGTGAGGAAATGGTTGACGGTGATGTTGCCCCGGCCCGCCTCTATCTCGAGCGTGCGCTTGAGATCTTGGAGCAACTGATCGGCAGCCTCTCGCCGCGGTGTTACCTTGGCCTGCTCTTTGGCTTTGAACTTGATCATGGGTTATCGGTGGACGTGCGCACGCGTTTACGTAGCAGAGGAACCGTCGTGAGGCCAGCACTACCGGACGTTGGTCGATTTCAAAATCGTCAGCGAGCGCGGCTTGACCGCGCGGGACTTCGCCGTTGCGTGGCGAGAAGGCCGCTCCGTCAACGACAACTATTTCTCCTTTCGCATTGACTCAGGGATTTTGTTACCGAATCGCGGCCGTTGCCTCAGTAGAATGTTACCCAAAACTGGAGGCAATGAATGGAAACTGTCAGCAAGTCGGCGCGGAAGGAAATCTTGGCAGCGGTGCGCGTTCGGTATGGGCAAGCATCCAAGCTGGAAAAGGGAAAGATCCTCAGCGAGTTCGCTGCGGTGGCCGGCTACCATCGCAAGCACGCGATTCGCTTGTTAAACCCGCGCCCGGAGGTGGGAGTCAAAACCGTGGTTGAAGGGGCACGCATCTACGGCGCGGCGGTCAAGGCGGCGTTGGTGTTGATCTGGGAGACGGCGGACCGCATCTGCGGTAAGCGCTTAAAGGCGGCGATTCCGCATTTGGTGAGCGCGATGGAACGACACGGGCACCTGAAGCTGGACGCGGAGGTGCGCAAGCAAGTGCTGCTGGTCAGCGCGGCGACGATGGATCGGATGCTCACGCCGGAACGCAAGGGAGCTGGCATCCGGCGGAAACGGCGTCTGCCAAAGCAGCTGCACAAGGAAATCCCGATCAAGACGTTTGCGGATTGGAAGGATCCCCTGCCCGGCTTTCTGGAGATCGATTTCGTGGTCCACGGTGGGGGTTCGATGGCGGGGGAGTATCTGCACAGCCTGGTGGCCACCGATGTTTGTTCGGGC
>CAMBZO010000121.1 GCA_945872195.1 Akkermansia muciniphila
ACCGTCACTCAAGTCGTCACTAATACCGTCGCGCAGAAGTTTGATTGGAACGCCGTCGAGTCCGACGACTACAAGAAATACATCGCCAACCTCCGCGCCATCGGCTGCCCGGAGGAGACCATCCGCGACATCATCACCGCCGACGTCAATAAACTCTACGACGCCAAGCGCAAAGCCCTCGCGGGTCCAAAGAAGAAATACGAATTTTGGAAACCCGGCATGATGCTCGGCGCTCCCGCTGATCCCGAACGCACCGAAAAGGAACGCGCCCTCAACAAAGAGAAACGCCTCCTCCTCACCGACCTCCTCGGCTCCGCCCCCGAAGACAAACCCGACCTCCTCGCCGGCGTCTCCTCCCAGTTGGACGCCATGTTCGACTTCCTCCCCACCGAGAAGCGCACCAAGGTGATGGAGCTGATGCAGGACATGCAGACCAAGATGCAGAAGGCCATGGAGAATGGCGCGCCCGACCCGGAGGACATGCGCAAAGTCATGAAGGATATCGAGACCGAGATTGGCCGCGTGCTCACGCCCGAGGAGTTGCTGGATTACAACCTTCGCTTCTCCACAACCGCGACTATGATGCGCTCCCAACTCTCCGGCTTCGAGCCGAATGAGCAGGAGTTCCTCGAACTCTACAAGAAGCGCAAGGCCTACGACGACGAGTTCGGCGGGGCTTTCGGCGGTGCCAACCTCAAGGGCGAGGAGAAAGCCAAGCAGGACACAGCCAAGAAGGCCCTCGAAGAGTCGGTGAAGGCCCAGCTCGGCGATGAGCGCTACGCCGACTACAAGCGCTCCGAGGATTTTGCCTACCAAGCCATGTTCCGCGCCGCCAGCCGCGAGGGCTTGGGCAAGGACGCCGCCGTCAAAGCCTACGACATGAAGAAGGCCGCCGAGGACCAGGCCACCGCGATCCGCACCGACAAAAGTCTCTCCTCCGACCAGCGCACCGCTGCGCTGCGCGGCATCCGCGACGAGACGGAGCGCTCTGTGAAAGGCGTCCTCGGCGAGAAGGGCTTCACCAGCTACGAGCGCAACAACGGCGCCTACTGGCTTAAGGGCATCGCCCCTGACGCCCCCACCCCGACGAAGCAGCCCTGACATCTCGGAACGCGCCGCCAGCATGAAGACCCTTTACCTCGACGTGTTCAGCGGCTTGAGCGGCGACATGTTCATCGGCGCATTGCTGGACTTGGGCGCGGACTTCCGCCAACTCGAATACGGCCTGGCGAAACTAAACCTCGAAGGCTACAGCCTGGCACACCGTCGCGCGGCCAAGTGCGGCATCGAAGGCGTGAAGTTCGACGTGCTGCTGACGGAGCCTGCCCCCGTGCCTGCGAGCGAGGGCCCCGATTACCTCGCGCACTCCCATGCGCACAGCCACGGGCCGGGCGATCACTCTCATGCGCACGGGCCGGGTGACAGCGGCCACTCGCACGACGGCAGCCGGAACTTCCACCAAATCAAGTTGCTCATCCGCGCCAGCACGCTCTCGGACTGGGTGCAGGAGAAGTCCATCGCCGTCTTCCACCGCATCGCCGTGGCGGAGGGGAAGATTCACGGGATGCCGCCAGAGCGGGTGCACTTTCACGAAGTCGGCGCGGTGGACTCCATCGTGGACATCGTGGGCGGCTGCCTCGCGCTGGAGCTGCTGGGCAAGCCCCGCGTGCTCGCTTCAGCGGTGGTCGAGGGCACCGGCTGGGTGCGGTGCGCTCATGGGCGGATGCCGTTGCCCGCTCCTGCCACGCTCGAAATCCTCGGCGCGCGCGGCATCGCCCTCACGCAATGCGAGGAGCCGCGCGAGCTGCTCACACCCACGGGCGCGGCGCTCCTCGCCGAGTTCGCCGAGAGCTTCGGTCCGATGAGCGGGCTGGTCGCGGAGCGGGTCGGCTACGGCGTCGGCACACGGGATAATGACACGCGGCCCAATGTGGTGCGGGCGGCGCTTGGAGAGGTGGCGGGGGAAAGTAATTCGTGTTCAGTGTCCAGTGTTCAGTCGGACAAGACCGTTACTGCGGCGGCGCACGATTGGGACACGGACACCGTCGCGGTGCTGGAGACGAACCTCGATGATGTTTCCGGCGAGGTGCTCGGCGCGTTCGTCGAGAACGCGTTGGGTGCGGGTGCGCTGGACGTGTTTCACACGCCCATCCAGATGAAGAAGAACCGCCCCGGCGTGCTGCTCACCGTGCTCTGCGCAGCGGCGGACGCGGACAAGTTCGCCGCGCTGCTGCTGCGCGAGACGAGCGCCTTCGGGGTGCGGCGAACGCTGGCCGAGCGGCGCAAGCTGAAGCGCGAGTTCCTCACCGTGCAGCTCCCGCAAGGCGAGGTGACGGTGAAGATCGGCAGGCTGGACGGCGCGGTCGTGCAGGTCGCACCTGAGTTCGAGTCGTGCAAGCAGCTCGCGGCGAAGAGCAGTGTGCCGTTGAGGGCAATCTATGAAGCCGCCCTTGCCGCCGCGCGTGGTCAATTGCGGTAGGGCGCCTGCCGCCACCGGATCAGGGGACCGTCGCTTCCACCGCTTCCACGCGCTCGCCGGTCACGGCGCACTTCACCAGCAGCACCGGCTCCTCGTCCCGCAGCCGTTTGAAGACCGCCGGCGCGTCGCGCTTCTGAAGCGTCAGGTCACGCACGCCATTGGCTTCGCAACTGAACAGCTTCGCGAAGCCTTTATAAACTCGCGGCGTGCCGATGACGCGTGACCAGCCGGAGAAGTTTTCCTCCCCCTTCCGCAAGCCCTTCCGCTCCAGCGCCAGGAAACTGTAGGGAAGACTCCGCAAATCAATGCCCATCCGCTGCCCGAATCGCACCCAGTTCCCGTCCGCCATGAGGCCGGCTGGCGGCGCGGCGAAGTTGTGGCACCAGTGCCGTTCGTTGCCGGCAGTGAGCAGTCCGCACGCGGCCTGATGCGTGCACGGCGCGACTACTGCGAACTCCTCACACAACCGCTCGCGCATCGCGATGAGTGCCCGGCTGTCCGCGTGCGTGCCCGGTTCCACCCACAGCACGGCGTCGGCGCGGCGGGCGAGTTGCAGCAGGGCTTCGCGTTCGGCGTCCGGGAGTTCGTTCAACACATGACTCAGCAAGAGCAGGCCGATGCGCCCGGACTCCGGCACGCCGGAGTTCACCGCGACTGTCGGAAACACCGTTCTCGCCCGGTCGGCGGCGAACTGCATCGCGAGCGGCGAGCGGTCGAACACCCGGAGCGCGGAGACGTTTTCTGTCCCCAATTCACGCAGCACGCACCGGCCCGCGATGCCGCTGCCGCAGCCCCAGTCCAGCACGTCGCCCGGTGGCGGCGTCCACCCTCGGAGCTTCAGCTCCGCCAGCACCGCGTCCCACTTCCACGCGATGCGCTGGGCGAAGGTAAGGTCGTAGTTCGCGAGATCCCCGCGCGACTGCCAATACGCGCCTGCCGCGCCCGCGCCGGAGAGAAAGCCGTCGCGCAGCCGCTCCAGTGTGGCCCAATCGAGCGTTTCCCAAGTCGTTTCCTCGTGCGTCATGTGGCAGACAGATAGCATCCCCGCGCCCCCGAGGGAATCCGGGATGCCAGTGCCAACAGCTTGCAGCCGCCCATTGGATGCTAGGGTTCAAACTCGCTCCGACTTGCTGCCCGGCCCGCCCGCCTCCGCCTCCTGCTTCGCCACGTCCTCGGCGAAGAACTTCGCCACGTCCTTGAACTTCGCCACGTTCTCCGGGTTCAGCTCCATGAGCACCTGATGGGCTTCGAGACAGTTGCGGGACAGCTCCAGCTTCGATGCCCCGGCGGACTCGACGGCGGCGAAGTTGAGCTGCTCCGGGCTGCTGCCCTGCACGACGCGGAAGCACTGGAGCACGCCGAGGTTGTCAATCAGGTCGGCGACCTTGGGCGAGGGGTTCAGCAGCTCAATGGTCCGCTGCTCGGGCGGGAGATTATCGGCGGAGAGACGGGTGCCGAGGCTGGCGAGCACGCCCAGGAACGTGCTGTCCATGATGGGACACGCCGCGAGGTCCACGATGAACCGCTGCGCCCCGCGCGCGCGCGACTCGTTGACGAGTCGCTTGAAGTCCACGCTGGACGCGAAGTTCGCGCGTCCGGAAATCTTCACGCAGACGGTGTCGCCGACACGGGCGGCGAGGAGGGTGGGGGAGGGCGAGGTCATTCAGTCACGGCATCGGAGTGCTGGAGTTGAGACGGCTCTGAGCGGGCCACTCGCAACGCGCCGGCCGCAAGCCGCCAGCACGGGCTTGCCACGCGCTCATTCCCCATTCCCCATTCCCCATTCCCTTCACTTCGCCACCTCTTCCTTCCGCACGATTTGCGTCAGCGTCTGCTGCAACACCAGCGACTCGTCGAGGCCACTGCTCACCAGCTTCATGTTGCACTGGAGTAGCAGGTCCATCGCGCGGATCAGCTCGGCGGACGAATACTTCTTCGACTGCGGGAGCGCGCGAAAGAGCACGTAGGGGTTCATCGCCAGCGGGTTGATGCGCTTGTCCTCGGGCAACGCGTCGGCCGGGACACGTTCGAGCTGCGCCTTGAACCGGGTGTAATCTCCATCGGCTTTCAGCCAGCCGGCTTTAATCATCTCCTGAAGAAAAATCATCACGCGCACTTTCGAGATGAGTCCGTAGAGCAGGCCGATCTCGGACTTCTTGCCGACCTTGAGCCGGACTTCCCACAGCTCCTCGTCCAGCGTCTTGAGCAGCACCGGGAGATTGCGGTCGCCCAGCGCGTCGGCCAGGGCGAAGGCGCGGGCCTGCTTGTTGCGCGTGACGATGGCGTCCACGTCTGCCAGCGCGATGTCCGCGCGCGCGCCCACGTAGGCGGCGAGCTTCTCGACCTCACTGTGGAGCTGCGCCGCGTGCGGGCCGACATTGGCGACGAGCTTGGCGAGGGCTTCGGAGGAAATCTCCTTCTTCAACGCCTTGAGTTTCTTGTAGGCGAGGTCTTCGGCTTGGTCGGCCCAATTGCGGTCGTCGAGCGAGATCGCGGCGAAGTGCTCGACCGTGCCGAGCTTCTCCAAGGTTTTGTAAAACGTCTTGCGCTTGTCCGTCTTGCCGGCGCTGACAAGCAGCCGCACGCCGTCCCAGCGGAAGGTCTTCAGCTCCGCCGCGAGTTCCGCGAGCGCCTCCGTCACCGTGGCGGACGCAGACGTGCGGTCGTCACCGAGGAAGCTGCAATCCTTGAGCCACACGACCTTGCCGCCGCCGAAGAACGGGAGTGTCTGGAGCGCCTCGCGGAGCTTGCCAAGCGCCTTGAGCGCCTCACCGCTGTTGCCGACGGCGGCGTCAATTGTCTCGTGGTCCATGCCGCCGACCTCGCCGCACCACTTGTCGAAGAGCTGCCGCGCGCGCTGCTTCACCGCGAAGTCCTCATCGCCGTGCAGGAGGGCGACGGGGGAGGGCGCGGTGGGTTGGGCGGGTGCGGGCATCGGTGGAGAAAGTGATTAGCAATCAGTGTTCAGCGAGAGCGACGCGGGGGTGGGTGGGTGACTGAACACTGAAAACTTCTTCTCCGATCACGCCTCTTGTTCGCCCGTCCCCTCATTCAGCTTGTCGAGATACTCGGTCATGTCGTCCACCTGATCGAAGAGCGCCTTGGCGACGAACACGGGGCGCTTGTGCGCGGCGGCGAGGGCGAGGCAGTCGCTGGGGCGGGCGTCTATCTCCACGATCTTTTTGCCCAGCTCGTTCTCCTGCTTGAGGATGAGGCGCGCGAAGTAGGTCGAGTTTTTAAGGTCGGTGATGATGACGCGCTCGACCGTGATGCCGAAGCCCTTGAAGACGTTGACCATGAGGTCGTGCGTGAGCGGGCGCTCATTGGGCTCATCGCGCAGGAACCTCTGGATAATCTGGGCGATATTGTGTTCGACCTGGATGACAAAGACCTTTTCGTCGTTACCCACGAAAATGGCGCAGCCGCTTGGGGCCGGGAGAAGGCCGCGTATCTGCACGGGCACCACTTCGTTCTTCATGGGGTAAGTCTAGGCGTGATGCGCTGGCGTGACAAGGGACTCGTGGCAAAGGACGAGGATCGAGGCCCCACAGGAAAACTCAGTCCACGAACAAAAACTCATTCGCGGAGAGCAGCACCTGGACGAGCTGTTCCCACGGCTTGAGCGGCGGGAAAGCCGGCACGTCCACGCCGCGGAAGTCTTTCTTCGCATCCCACTCCTTCACGAGCACAGCGGCTCCGGCGGCTGCCACTGAGGTGTTCAACTCCGTGATCACCGGAGCCCAGATGAACTGGTCGCTGTTCAGGTTCGCGCGGAAGTCCACGATGAAGTCAATCGTGTCGCCGGCCTTCACGGCGGTGCTGGCCACGCGCATGTCCTCGGCTGAGTTGTGGGCAGTCACGGTCCGGAGTTGGCCGGCCGAGCTGCTGACAATGAACGCGCGGACGCCGTCGCCCGCGGTGGTCTCGTGCGCGATGCGGCCGGCGATGCTCACCACGCAATCGCGCGGCGCGACCCAGCGACGGATGACAGCGTGCTGGAGGTTGTCCCCAGTGTGTCCGCCGTCGGCGGTGAGTTGCGCCCAGCCGAGCTTCGCATCGGGCCAGTTCGGGCCGCCCTGCCAGGATTTCCCGGTGAAGTGCGGCAGCGCGGCGAAGCCCTTGAGCTTGCGCGCAGTCTCGTCGAATTCGCCCCAGCCGTAGCGCCACTGGTTTTCCGGCGGTGGCTTCGGGGTCTGCGGATGGTTCGCCTCCGCGTCCGAAATGAAACGCGCGGCGGCGGCGGCTTGCATGGGCGACGGCTCGCGCTGGTAGAGCGCGCGGTAGAGGAGGCGCACCTTTTCCTCCGGCGACTTGAGGCTCGCGAAATCGGCGCGCGATGCGAGCGCCTTGCCGCGTGCCGCGACAAACGGGTGGTTCAGGAAGAACAACGCCTGCTGCGAGACAGTCGTCTCGTGGCGCTGCGGGATGTGGAGGTCCGGGTTCGCGAAGTCGAAGACGCGGAAGACGCCGGGGAGATACTGCCGGTCCACGAGGCCGTAGAGGCTGCGACGCTTGCTGGTGAGGATGTCCACTGGCTTGCCGCCGACGAGGCGGTCGAGTTCCCCGCTGGCCATGAGCAGCGAATCACGCAACTCCTCGAAGTCGAGCCGTTGGCGGTTTGCGCGCCAGAGCAGGCGGTTGTCCGGGTCCTTCAAATTTGGAATTCGGAATTCGGAATTCGGAATTTGCGCCGCCTGCTGATACGCCGCGCTCGTGACCATCACCCGGTGCATCGCCTTCAAGCTCCACCCCTCGGCCACGAATCGCCGCGCGAGCCAGTCGAGCAGCTCCGGGTGGCTCGGGGTCTCAGCGCGCAGGCCGAAGTCGCTGGGCGTCTTCACGAGGCCCGCGCCGAAGTGGTGCAGCCAAAGCCGGTTCACCATCACGCGCGCGGTGAGCGGGTTGTCCGCGCTCGCGATGGCGCGGGCGAGTTCGAGGCGTCCGCTGCCGTGCGTGAAGGGCTCGCGCTTCGGGCCGGCGAGGGCTTGCAGGAACTGGCGCGGCACTTCCGGCCCCTTGTTCTTCGGGTCGCCGCGCAGGAAGACGCGCGGGTTTCCGTTCGGCTCGCG
>CAMBZO010000122.1 GCA_945872195.1 Akkermansia muciniphila
GAGCCATCTCGTAAAGCGCACCGTCCACGCGATAGCGGATCTTGAACTCGTCCTCGAACGGCTCGAAGTGAATGTCACTCGCGCGGTCCTGCACCGCTTGGTAGAGGATGAGGTTGACGAAACGGATGATGGGAGTCTCGTTGGCCTTGTTGGCCAGCGCGGCGGCAGCGTCATCCCCGTTGGCGGCGGCCTCCATTTCCTTGACCGAGTCAGCACCCATGTGGAGCTCACTCAGAATCTCATCGAAGGATTCCGCTTTATCCGCGTAATACTTGTTAATCGCGGCCACGACGGCAATCGGGTCCGCCACCACCACTTGAAGCTCCTTGCGGACGATGAAGGCGACCTCGTCCATAAGCGCCGGGTTCAAGGGGTCAGCGAACGCCACGCGGAGGGAATTGCCGTGAAGTTCGAGCGGGAGGCATTGATACATCCGGGCGGTGGCAGACGGGATGGCAGCGATGACCTCGGGCTGGATTCCGAGATCCTGCACGCCAGTCACCACCTCGGTGCCGAGGTGCTCGGCGATGAGGTTAAGCTGGGTGTCCAGATCGAGGATGTGCGAGTCCGCGAGTATCTGCCCGATGTCCTTGCCGCTCTTGTTGTTCTCCTGCATCACCTCCTCGAGTTGAAGGTCGTCAATCAACCCGCGCTCGCGGACGAGGTTTAGCAACGGGTCTGAGATGTGAGCGGACATGGCTATTTTTCCTCCGCAGCGGCGGCGGCTTCCTTCTCAGCATCCGCCTCTTCGAGTTTGCCGAGGATCGCCTGTGAATCAATGCAGCGGGTGACCACAGTGTCGCGGGCGATACGGCCCTTGATATACCAGTTCACCAGACCCTGATCCAAAGTCACCATTCCATACTTCGCGCCGGTCTGCTGTTCCGAGATGAGGCGGAAGGTCTTGTTGTCGCGGATGAGCGCGGAGATCGAGTTGGTCATCACCATGATGTCATGGATCGCAAGGCGCCCGGGCTTGTCGCTGGTCGGCACCAAAATCTGTGCGACGACGGAAACCAACGCGGTGGAGAGCTGGATGCGGATGGTTTCCTGCTGCTGCATGGGAAACGCGTTGACGATGCGGTCAATCGTCTTTGCAGCGGAGTTGGTGTGCAGGGTGCCGAAGACGACGTGGCCCGTTTCTGCGGCGGTCAGCGCGGCTTCAATGGTTTCCAAGTCGCGCAGCTCGCCGACCAGAATGACCTCGGGGTCCTGCCGCAGCGCGCGGCGCAGCGCCTCGGCAAAGCTCGGCACATCAATGTGAACCTCGCGCTGCGTGATGACCGCCTTCTTGTGCTTGTGATAGAACTCGATCGGATCCTCCACCGTGATGATGTGGGCGTGGTCCGATGTCTCGTTGATGATGTTGACCATCGAGGCCAGCGTGGTGGACTTGCCGGAGCCAGTGGGCCCGGTCACTAGGATCATGCCGCGCGGCTTGTGAATCAGCTCGTCCACCAGCGTGGGCGAGAGGCCGATCTGGTCAATGGTGAGGAGCCTGGTGGGAATCTGCCGCAGGACGAGGGCGAAGTTGCCTCGCTCCTTGAAGCAGCTCACCCGGAAGCGCGCCAGCTCGCCGAATGCGAAGCCGAAGTCCGCCCCGCCCTTGGTGCGCACCTGCTGGATGTTGTCCTCGGAGGTGATGCTGGTCATCAGCTCCTCGGTGTCTTCCGGTGTGCATGAGGGCCCCTGCACGCGCTCCAACGAACCGTGGGCGCGGATGCATGGGGGAATGCCGACGCGAATGTGCAGGTCGGCAGATCCTTCCGCCACCATCAACTGCAACAGATCCGACATTTGATAAGTTCCCATAGTCGTTTTCTCAAGCTCGCTGTTCGGTCACACTTCGTCCGCCGTCGTGTTTTTGATCACCTCGTCCGCCGTGGTCATCCCGGCCACAACCTTGCGCGCGCCGTCCTCACGCAAGCTCCTCATGCCCATCTCGCGGGCGCGGGCGCGCAGGGCAACGCCGGAGACTTTGTCGAAGATGAGCTTGCGCACGCTGTCATCAATGACAAAGACCTCGAAGACGCCGAAGCGGCCGCGGTTGCCCGTCTTGTTGCAATTATCGCAGCCCATGCCCTTCGAGTATTTGTTGCCCGGCAGGTTTGGATCCAAGCGCAGAGCCTTCAACTCGACCTCCGTGGGAATGCACGGCGCGATGCACTTCTTGCAGATGCGGCGCACTAGGCGCTGGGCCATCAATGCGCGCGAGGCCGTGGCCACGAGGAAGGGCTTGATGCCGATGTCCACAAGCCGCTGGACAGCGCCGGGCGCGTCGTTCGTGTGCAGCGTGGAGAACACCAGATGGCCGGTGAGCGCCGCGTTGATGGCGATGGTCGCGGTTTCCAAGTCACGAATTTCTCCCAGCATGACCACGTTCGGCGCCTGACGGAGCATCGCGCGCAGCGCGTTTTGGAAGGTGAGGCCGATGATCTCGTGGACCTGCACCTGGTTGATGCCGGCGAGCACGTATTCGACAGGGTCCTCCACCGTGATGATTTTGCGGTCGGGCCGGTTGATGTAATTGAGGCAGGAGTAAAGCGTGGTCGTCTTGCCGGATCCGGTCGGGCCGGTGACTAGGAGAATCCCGTCCGGCAGGCCAATCAACCGCTCGAATGTCTGCTGGTCGTCAGTGAGAAAGCCCAACTCCGTCAAGCCCAGCTTGAGGCCGGACTTGTCGAGAATACGCATGCAGATGCTCTCGCCATGCACGGTGGGCAGGGAGTTCACGCGCAAGTCAATGGACTTACCGATGATGTCGAGTTGGATGCGTCCGTCCTGCGGGATGCGCTTCTCCGCGATGGACATGCCGGCCTGAATCTTCAGGCGGCTGATGATGGCGTTCTGAAGCTTCTTGGGCGGGCTGTTCACTTCCTGCAGGCAGCCGTCAATCCGGTAGCGGACTCGCAGTCGTTTCTCCAGCGGCTCGATGTGGATGTCGGAGGCGCGCGTCTTGTAGGCGTCGGCGATGATCGTGTTCACCAACTTGATCAGCGGGGCGTCCGCATCCGCCGCCTCCTGCGCCGCTTCCAACGCGTCCGTGTCAGCGAAGCCGAGGTCAATCTCTCCCTCGGTAATGTCCTGAATCATCCCAGCCACCGACTCTTCACCGGTCGCGTAATTCTTCGCGATGGCCTGGTCCACCTGCTCCTCCGTCGCCACGCGGAACTCCAAATTGTTCACCTTCAGCACATGGCGCAGGCTGTCCATCGTGTCGAGATCTGAAGGGTCGGTGACAGCCACGATCAGCGTGCCCTCTTCAAAATACACCGGCACGCACTTGTATTTGTTGGCGATGTGCCGGGGCAGAATTTGGAGCGCATCGTCCTTCAGCGTTAACCCGCTGAGGTCCACCGTCTCCATACCGAACTGAATGGCCTTCGCCTGAGTGATGTGCGCCGCGTTGATGATTTGGGTCGCGAACAGTCGGTCAATGACTCCTTGGTCGGCGAACTCCCCTGACTCGATCTCCGCACGGGCTTGGGTGACATCATCGCTGGTCACCAAACCCATGTCCGCGAGTGTATCTACCAGGTAATCGTCTTTGACAGGCACGGCTTTAATCGGTTGAACGGCGTCTGGCGGCATCCTACCGGCGGACGACTTGCTGTCAAACACCGCGTCATCGGAACGTCTTGAGATTGCGCGCCCTTCAGCACCTCACCAATACGGAAAAACCACGAAAAACGGGACCCCCAGCGGGAAAAATTGAGCCAGCGCCACTTTCCCGCTCATGCCTCCTCTTTAAACCCCTGCTGCCGCAGCCCTTCGTAGAGCACCAGCGCCACGCAGTTGGCGAGATTCAACGAGCGTGCTTCCGGGTTGGACATCGGTATCCGCAACCAGCCCTCGCGATTCGCCGCCAGCAAAGCCTTGGGCAAACCCGCCGTCTCCCGCCCGAACACCAGATAGTCCCCTACCCCGAACCGCACCTCATCGTAACGCCTCGGCCCGCCCGACTCCACGAACCACAGCCGCGCGTCCGACGGCACCGCCGCTGCAAACTCCGTCCAACTCCGCCACCGCCGCCACTCCACCTGCCGCCAGTAGTCCATCCCCGCGCGCTTCAGAGTGGCGTCATCCAACTTGAAGCCCAACGGCTCCACCAAATGCAGTGTCGTCCGCGTCACCGCGCACAGGCGGGCGACGTTGCCCGTGTTCGGGGGAATCTCCGGCTCGACGAGGACGACGTTCATGATAATTCCCAAGCACCACTAACCTACACTAACCAGCACTAATAAAAAAAGCGCAGGTGACTTGAGCAAAAACAGGAAGCAAGCCTTTTGAACCGGTTCGCATTAGTGCCAGTTAGTGCAGGTTAGTGGTTTCATTTCCTCTGGGTTTCATTCCGGGCGCGGCTTGGGGTTTAAGTTCTTCGGGTCATACAGCACCCGCCAGAGGACCAGTCCGTGCGCCGGAGCCGTCATCCCCGCCACACCCCGGTCGCGCGACGCGAGAATCTCCCGCACCGCATCGCGCGCAATCTTCCCCTCCCCCACCTGCACCAACGTCCCCACGATGCCCCGGCACATCTTGTAGAGAAACCCGTCGCCCTCGATGACGAACGTGATCAGCGACCCGCGCCGCTTGACCTCGCACCGCGACAACGTGCGCACCGTCGAGTCCGTATCGTAAGTCGGGTTCGAGCGCACCGACCGGAAGTCGTGCTTGCCGACGAAATCCCCCGCCGCTGAGCGCATCGCCGCCAAGTCCAGCTTCCGCTTGCAGTGCCACGCCTGCATGCGCAGCAGCGGATTCATCGCCGTGTGATTCCACACCTGATAGCGATACTCCTTCCCCACCGCGCTGAACCGCGCGTGAAACTTCGCCGGCACGCGCCGCGCCGACAGCACCCGGATGTCCTCCGGCAAATGCGCGTTCACCGCCAGCAGCAGCCGCGCCGCCGTCATGCACCACTCCGCACGCGGCACCTCGAAGTGCGCCGCCATGCCCATCGCATGGACGCCGGTGTCCGTGCGGCTGGAGCTGAAAACCTTGGGTCGGCTCGGGAACAACTTCCCCAGCGCCGTCTCCACCAGCGACTGCACCCCCACGCCCGTCTTCTGCGTCTGCCAGCCCTCATAGCCGGAGCCGTCGTAGGCCACCGTGAGTTTCAGTTTGACCATGCTCACGACGATTCTCAGCCACAGCTAGACACAGCTGGCACACAGATGAAGCCCCGCTTCGCCGTTTCCCAATTTGTGTTCCCTCTGTGTTTCATCTGTGGCCAAAAAAAAGGTCAACTCTGGCTGTCCAGATAACTCTGCAAGATGATCGCCGCCGCTGTCTGGTCCAACTTCCCCTTTTGGTCCTTCGCCTTATGCCCCGCCTGCCGGAGCATCCGCTGCGCCTGCACCGTCGTCAGCCGCTCGTCCCACGTGCGCATCGGCACCGTCACCGTCTCCCGCAGCTTTTCGATGAACACGCGCACCTTCTCCGCCGCAGATCCCATCGAGCCATCCATATTGCGCGGCAGACCCACAATGATTTGCTCCGGCTGCAACTCCGCCAGCAGCGTCGCCATCCGCGCGATGAAACCCTCCCACGGCTCTGCCGGGATGAACTCCAACGGCCGGGCAATCATCCCCAACTCGTCGCTCACCGCAACCCCGACGCGAACCGTTCCGTGATCAAGGGCAAGAATGCGCATGAAAGCAGCGAAAAGCGAAAACACCATGCGCATCGGACACGGCCACACCGTCCACTGCCTTCGGGCAGCGGTCCTCAACGGTGAAACGATTAGTGGCCAGCGCTGGCATCGCTGAAAACTACCTAGCTCCCCCACGACCCGCAAGGCGCATAGCCGTGCGGGCGCTTCCGGACTCCATCCGCCGGGCGCCCGGGCGCGCACTCGGGACTTATCCCGATTTGCATTTTGGAAATCGGGTTGCCCCAACCAAGGCTCACGTTTGCCATCGGAACTGGTCTGACTTTGGGCGAAGCCAGACCCACCACTACTTCGCTGTCGGCGTGGACGATCCGGTAGGGGAGGCCGGAGCGGTCGCTGCGGGCGGTTGCTGCGCCTCGGGCTTCGGCGCGTCAGGCTTCTGGAAGAACGCCATCCCAGCCAACACGACACCGAGCCCTGCCAGCCCGATGCCTGCTTGCGAGAAAGTGGCGCTCCCCGTGAGCAAGGTCAGCGAGCAGAGCACCACGGCGACTTGCAACGCGATCTCCGCGCGGTCAAATGCATCGTTCTTCTTTCCCGCGAGCGCGGCCTCGGCCTTGGTGGTATCAGCCGCCTTGAGAAGGTCGTCGTTCTCTTTTTTGTATTCGGCGTTCTTTTCCTGGAGCTTTTTCTTGAGCTTGCCCATTGCCTCCCGCTGCGCATCGCTGGGCTGGCCGAGCAAATCGAGGTCAATCTGTGAGATGGCCTGGTCATTCAGCGCGGCACGGATGCGCTTGGCTTGATACCAAGCGTAACCGTTGGAGGCCTTCACCTCGTTGATCCTAAAAACGGCGGTCAGAGACACGTTCCGTCTGCGCGGCGGTTTTGAGTCACGCCGTTGGGTCTGATTTTGTCGGTTCTTTCTGCTGGCGGCCTGCGCTTCACCCGCTGGGAGCGGACAAGGCGGCTCTTGGGGTGAGGAACGGCGTCAAAATTCTGCCCCAGATCCGTTCCCAGCACTGGCTGGGACTCAACTGCTCCGCAGTGTTCTTGAGTCCGCTCAGGAACAGGCTCAGGTTCGTCAACAGGGCTTGGGCGTGCGCGGCGTGCGCGTGCGTGCTGGTCAGGCGCAGCGTGATCTGGCGTCCGCTCTCCACCACCCGGCCCACGGCGCACAGCAGCAGCGGCCGGCTCGTCACCGCTTCGCGCGGGCGTTGCGGCTCGGCGCACCGCACGAACAGGCTCCACCAGTTGTAGATCAGCGCCACGTTGCGCGCCGCCACCTGGCAGCGCAGCTTGTCCTTCGTCATGAACCCGCCCCAGCCCCATTGGTTCTTCAACTCGTCATACACATTCTCCGCGTCGGCCCGCTGCCGATACAGGTCGGCGATGCTCAGGAGCTCTTCGCTCAGGCTGGTCACCAGGACCTGATATTCATAGTCGGGCGCCGGGCCGCATTCGCTCAGCAGTGGCCAACTCAGCTCGTGGGTGGCTTGCGGCTCCGTTCTGCGTTCCCGCTTGCGCCGCAGCACCACCACGCGGCGTTTGGCGCTCCAGCCGGTGAGTTGCAGCCGGCCTTCCGCGCCTTCCCAGCGGTTGACGGCGGGTTGCCACCCGCTCTGAGCTTCGAGAGTTTGCACCAGTTGTTTGACGCCCACGCTTTGCCGCAACCGAAAGAGATACTTCTGCTGGCGCGCTTCGCACTCCGCCAGCAGGCCTTCGTGTCCGTAGCTGGAGTCTCCGCACATCAACCACGGACGACATTCCGCTGGCAGGCTGTCCCAGACGCGCCAGAGATTTTCCCGGCCATGCGTCGCGGCGGGTTGTTTGCCCGAACGCACTTCCACATCCAGCACCAGCCGCAAGCCCCGCACGAAGAGACTGTGATAGGCATGGCTGGGG
>CAMBZO010000123.1 GCA_945872195.1 Akkermansia muciniphila
GCCGCGCCATGAGAAGCTTTGTCCACTGCCTGTTGCCGGCTGTCGCTATGTCTTGGCTCGCGTGCTCGACGGCACACTACAAACAGTCGGCGGACACGGAGGCGGCGGCGGTCTTCGCCCAGAAGTCGCCCAAGGTGCCGAACATGAGCGGGCCCTTCAACGTGGAGCAGACGAACCAGTTGTCGCTCGACGGCCTGCCGGTGCTGGAGAAGCTGGAGGAGACGCTCGGCCCGGACGCGGCGGCGGAGCAAGGCGCGCACATCATCTCGCTGGAAGTCGCGCTGGACCTCGCGGTGAAGCACGGTCGCACTTACCAGACGGCGAAGGAACAACTCTACCTTCAGGCGCTGGCGCTCACGTTGTCGCGGCATCGGTTCGAGCCAATCTTCTCGGGGCGGACGCGGACGGATTATCAGGTCACGACGGAGGCGGTCGCGGTCACGGTGGACGCGCTCACAGGATTGCCGCGTGCGACGCCGACAGGCGGCGCGGCGCTCATCGAGGAGCAGCGCGTCTCCAGCCAGGGCACGCTCGGTGCTGACATGCTCCTGCGTTCGGGCGCGCGGATTTCGACGGCGTTCACAACGGACTTCCTCCGCTACTTGACTGGCGACCCGCGCACGCTCACCTCGTCGCAGCTCGGCGCGACGCTCGTGCAGCCGCTCTGGCGCGGCGCGGGCGCGAAGGCGACGATGGAGAACCTCACGCAGGCCGAGCGGTCGTTCCTCTACCAACTCCGCGACTTCAGCCGGTTCAAGCGGGACTTCACCGTGCAAATCGCCACGGCTTATTACGGCGTGCTGCAAAACCGGGACGCGGTGCGGAACAGTTGGCGCGGGCTGGAGAACTTCCGCCGTAACGTCGAGCGCGAGCGCGCCTTGGCGGACGAGGGGCGCAAGACGCAGGAGTCCTTGAGCCTGCTCCGGCAGAGCCTGTTGAACACGGAGACGACTTGGATTAACGCGGTTCGCACCTACAAGCAGAGTCTCGACCAGTTCAAGCTGCTGCTGGGCCTCTCGACGGACGCGACGGTGGTGCTGTCGGACGCCGAGTTGGTGCAGTTGCGGATTCTGCATCCCGACCTGAGCGCCGAGGACGCGCAGAAGGTCGCGCTGGCCACGCGGCTGGACCTCGACAACTTCCGCGACCAGCGGGAGGACGCGCAGCGGCGAATCGGTCTGGCGAGCAACGGCCTCAAGCCGCAGGTGGACCTCGTCGCCTCCGCCGGCATCACCAGCGGGTCGGGCACCAGCACGGGCTTTCAGCCGCCGGACCCGAACCGCTATCGCTGGAGCGCCGGGTTGAACGTGGATTTGCCCTTCGACCGCAAGGAGCAGCGGAATATCTATCGCGGCGCGCTCATCGCGAACGAGGCGGCCATCCGGCAGCTTTCGCAGAAGGAGGACGAGGTGAAGCTCCAAGTCCGCAACACCTGGCGAAACCTCGACCAGGCGCGGCGCAACTACGAGAGCGCGAAGCTGGGCGTGGCGTTGAGCGAGCGGCGCGTGGAGGAACAGGAGCTGCGCGCGCAGGTCGGTCGTGGCACGGCGCGCGATCAGGTGGACGCGCAGAATGACCTCATCACGCAGCGCAATTTGCTCACGCAGGCGCTGGTGGCGCACACGATTGCGCGGCTCCAGTTCTGGAACGACATGGGGATTCTCTCCATCAAGGACAACGGTCAATGGGAGGAAATCAAAGATGGCAAACCAAAGTAAACTTGTGCGGTTGGGTCTCGTGGTTGTGCTGCTCGCGGGCGGCGGCTTCGCCTATCAAAAGGCGACGCAGCCCAAGGCGGGCACCAAGAGTGTGACCTTCGCGGCGCGGCGCGGTCCGCTGGAAATCAACGTGCTGCAAGGCGGCGCGATGGAGGCGCTCGAATCGCAGACGGTGAAGTGCGAGGTGCGTGGCTACCAGGGTGTGAAGGTGCTCAAGATGATTGAGGAGGGCTACCTCGTCACCGATGACGACGTGAAGACGAACAAAGTGTTGCTGGAGCTGGATTCCTCCGAGCTGACCAAGCAGATGACGCAGCAGGACATCACCTTCGAGTCCACGGTGGCGTCGCTCACGGACGCCAAGCAGGCTTATGAAATCCAGTTGAACCAGAACATCAGCGACATCAACGCCGCGCTGCAGAAGGCGAAGTTCGCGCGGATGGACTTCGACAAGTTCATGGGCGACGCGGCGACGCGTGTGCTGCTAAAGGAGTTGGCGTTGCCCGACACGCTGGACGACACGCTGCCCAATGCCGCCGTGAAGCCCGCTGGCCTGGCGTTGCCCACGAGCCTCGCGGAGACGGACGCAGCTGCCAGCGCGCGGCTTTTCACCGCTGTGCCGGTTCCGGCCGCCGGCCAGTCGCTCGGCTTCAAGGTGGAGTTTGCCAAATACGCCCTCGGCAACGCGCTCGGCGACGGCGAGGCGAAGCAGAAGACCCGGAAGTTTGAGGACGAACTGAAGGTCGCGCTCAAGAGCCTCAGCCAGTCGAAGGCCAAGCTCGAAGGCTCGCAGCGCCTGCACGCGCGGGGCTTCATCACGCCGACCGAACTGGAGCTGGACGAGTATTTCCTCGAGTCCGACAAGCTAAAGGTCATGTCCGCCGAGACCGCGCAGTCGCTGTTTCTGAAATACGAGTTCCCGAAGGCGTGCGAGGAATTTCTCTCCAAGTATGTCGAAGCTGTGCGCGAGCTGGACCGCGCGCGCAAGGGCGCCATCTCGAAGCTCGCGCAGGCCGAGGCCAAGCTGAAGGGGGCGGAGGGCCGCTTCAACCTCGAGCAGCGCCAGCGCCGCGAGCTGCTCACGCAGATTGACAAGTGCACCATTCGCGCGACCAAGCCCGGCCTGGTCGTCCACGGAGGCGGCAACATGGAGGAGTATTACTACGGCGGGCAGGAGCAGGTGCGCGAGGGCGCGCTCGTCCGCGAGCAGCAGCGGCTGCTGACCATCCCCGACCTGTCCACGATGGCCGTGAAGGTCCGCATCCACGAGACCTACATCAAGAAAGTGCAGAAGGGCCAGAAGGTCCGCATCACGGTCGAGGCCTTCCCGGACAACAAGCTGGAGGGCGTGGTCACCAAGGTCGGCGTCCTGCCTGACTCGCGGAACATGTGGATGAACCCCGACATGAAAGTTTATGTCACGACCATCACCGTCACCGGCGTCCACAACTGGCTCAAGCCCGGCATGGGTGCCAAGGTGGAAATCCTGGTGAAGACCCTGCCCGACGTGGTCTATGTGCCCATCCAGGCGGTGCAGCCGGTCGAGGGAAAGCACTTCTGCCTCGTGGACACGGGCGCGACGCAGGACCGCCGCGAGGTCGAGGCCGGCGAGTTCAACGACGAGTTTATCGAAATCAAAAAAGGCATTGCTGCCGGTGAGAAGGTCATTCTTCGCGCGCCGGAATCCACGGACAAGGAAGGCGAGAAGGGGAAGGAGAAGGCCAAGCCCGATGACAAGGCGGCTCCCGACAAACCCGTGGCGGCAACGAAGTAACTCATTCCGCATTTCCCCAGTGAGTCCGCCCATCGTCCAACTGCTCGACGTCCACAAGACCTACCAAAAGGGGCCGGTCACTGTGCAGGCGTTGCGCGGCGTCTCGCTCACTTTCAACGAGGGCGAGTATGTCAGCATCATGGGGCCTTCCGGCTGCGGCAAATCCACGATGCTCAATCTCCTCGGCTGTCTCGACCGACCGACCTCCGGCCAGTATCTGCTCGGTCCCGATGACGTGTCGCAGATGGACGACGACGCGCTCTCCGCCGTGCGCGGTGCGCGGCTTGGCTTCATCTTCCAGTCCTATAACCTGATTCAGCAGCTCACGGTCGTGGAGAACATCGAGATTCCCCTCTACTATCAGGACTGGCCGGAAGCCGAGTGCCGCGAAGTCGCCGTCGAACTCGCGCGGCTCGTCGGTCTGGAGGACCGCCTCGACCACAAGCCGTTCGAACTCTCCGGCGGCCAGCAGCAGCGCGTGGCCATCGCGCGCGCGCTGGTCAACGACCCGCTGGTGATTCTCGCGGACGAGCCGACCGGCAATCTCGACTCCACCTCCGGCGCCGAAATCCTCGAGGTTTTCGACGAGCTGAACGCGCTGGGCAAGACGCTCATCCTCGTCACGCACGACGACGACGTGGCCCGCCATTCCCACCGCACCATCCGCCTGCGCGACGGCCGGCTGGAGAGCGACACGCGCCGATGACCGCAGCCACGCCACGACTCTCCCGCCTGCCGCGCCGGCCCGCCGTGCCCCCGCGCGCCAGCGGTTTCCGCCTCACGCGCTTGCGGCGCACCGTGCGGCTCGGCATAAAGAGCCTTTGGCTGCACCGCCTGCGCTCAATGCTCACCGCGCTCGGCATTGTCTTCGGCGTCTGCTCGGTCATCGCGATGCTGGCGATTGGCGAGGGCGCGAGCCACGAGGCGCAGGAGCAAATCAAGAATCTTGGCAGCCAGAACATCATCCTCCGCAGCGTGAAACCCTCCGAGGAACGCAAGGTCACGGACAAGGCCAACCAGAGCTACGTCCTCGAATACGGCCTCACCACCGCCGACCTCAAGCGCATCAAGGAAACCATTCCCGGCGTCACTGTCGTCGTCCCGGCCCGCGTCATGCGCGAGTATGTCTGGAACATTTCGCGCCAGGTGGATTGCGACATCATCGGCACCGTGCCGTGGTATCCCTCGATGCGGAACCACCGTGTTGCGGGCGGACGTTTCTTCACCGAGGCCGAGATGGACGAGCGCGCGAGCGTCTGCGTCATCGGCGCGGAGATGCTCGAGAAACTCTTTCCGCTCGAACCCGCCATCGGCAACCACGTCCGCGTCGGCAACAACTACTACCGCGTAATCGGTGTCATGGAGACGCGCGGCAAGGCGACGAAGGTCGAGGAGACCGAGAACGTGAAGAGCAGCGCGCCAAACCGCATGTTCATCCCGCTGGAGACCGCGCGTATTCGCTACGGCGAGGTGCTGGGCAAGCAGCGGCAGGGCACCTTCGAGGCCGAGCGCGTGGCCCTGCACGAGGTGACGGTGAAGGTCGCCACCCCCGACCAGGTCATCCCCGTCGCCGACGCCATCAAGAACGTCATGGAGCGCAACCATAAGAAGAAGGACTACGACATGGTAGTGCCGCTGGAACTGCTGAAGCGCGCCGAGCGGACCAAGCAGATTTTCAACATCGTGCTCGGTTCCATCGCCGCCATCTCGCTGCTCGTCGGCGGCATCGGCATCATGAACATCATGCTCGCCAGCGTCACCGAGCGCACCCGTGAGATTGGCATCCGCCGCGCTCTGGGCGCGCGGCGGCGCGACATCATCGTGCAGTTCCTCATCGAGACCGTCATGCTGGCGGGGGCGGGCGGTTTGCTCGGCGTGGCGCTGGGCGTGGCCATCCCGCACTTTGTCAGCCGCTTCGCCGGCATGGTGACCATCGTGACTTTCTGGTCCCCCATCGTGGCCTTCAGCATCTCCGCGCTCGTCGGTGTCATATTCGGCATCTACCCCGCCATCCGCGCCGCGCAGATGGACCCGGTGGAAGCTTTGCGGCATGAGTGACCTGTAGGTGACGACATGAGGAGCCACTTACTGGTTCTGAGTTCTGAGTTCTGCGTTCCGAGTTTGAAGTGAGAGTCCTCACGTCGTCTCCTACGGGATGGAGGTTCAAGGACGCGCTCGGCGTTTGGAGGTTGAGCGTTGAAAGTTGAGCGTTGGACGTTTTCCCAATGAAGGTTTTCCCATTTCCCAACTTTGAACTCTGCCCTTAACCTCGCCGCGCATGTCGCAGATGCTCAAGTCCTCCGGCGCGATGGGCGCGGCCACGCTCGCTTCGCGCGTGCTGGGCATGGTGCGCGAGATGGCTTACGCGCGCTTCATGGGCGACGGCCCAGTGGCGGGCGCCTTCACGCTGGCCTTCACAATTCCCAACCTCTTCCGCCGCCTGCTGGGCGAGGGCGCGCTCACGGCGGCGTTCATCCCCATCTTTAAGGAGAAGGAGAAGAACGCCACGGAAGCTGAGATGTGGCGCGCGGCCAACGCGATTGTCTCCGCCGTGGTCGTCTTCTCCGCCATCGTCATCGCGCTGGTGCTGGCGGGTCTGTCCATCGCGCTCGCGACGGCGCAATTCGACCCGAAGACGCGGCTGATGCTGGAGCTGCTGCGCGTGATGTTTCCCTACATGGCGCTGGTCTGCCTCGCGGCGGTCTTCATGGGCGTGCTGAACGCTCGCGGGCATTTCTTCATCCCGGCACTGGGCGCGACGTTGCTCAACGTGGTGATGATTGCCAGCGTGTTCCTTGTCGCGCCGAAGTTTGGCACGCGGCTGGACGAACAAATCTTCGCGCTCGCGTTCGGCGTGCTCGTGGCGGGCGTGGCGCAGGCGGCGTTTCAACTGCCCTCGCTCCGGCGCGAAGGCTGGCGGCTCGCGTGGGTCACGCCGTGGCGCGACGAAACGGTGCGCGCGGTCGTGACCAAGATGGGCCCGGCGATCATCGGCGTGGGGGCGTTTCAACTCAACGTGACGCTCGTTCAGCTCGGGTCGTTCTGGGTGGACCCGGTCATCGTCGCGTCGTTCAGCTACGCGGTGCGGCTGATGGAACTGCCGCAGGGTGTCTTCGGGATCTCGCTCGCGACGTATCTACTCACGAGCCTGTCCGGGCTGGCGGCGGAGAAGAAGTTGCCCGAGTTCCGCGCGACGCTCGGGCAAGGGCTGTCGTATCTCGTCGTCGTCAACGGGCTGGCGACCGTGCTGCTGATGACACTCGCGGTGCCGATTGTCCGGCTGCTGTTCGAGCGCGGCGAGTTCGGTCCGGCTTCGACGGAGCGCGCGGCGGAAGCCTTGCTCGCGCTGGCACCCGGGCTGGTGGCGTTCTCGATGGTGAACATCCTCGCGCGCGCCTTCTATGCGTTGGGCGACACGCGGACGCCGATGAAGGTGAGCGTCTTCTGCCTCGGTGCGAACCTCCTGCTCTCGCTGCTCTTCATCAGCGACCTGCGTCAAGCTGGCCTCGGACTCGCGAACTCCATCACGTCCTTCCTGAACGTCTGGCTGCTCTTCCGCGCGCTGCGCACGAAGCTCGGCACACTGGAGCTTGCGGAGTTGAAGCGAAGCATCAGGCCGGTGGTCGCCGCGATGATGGTCGGTGCGCTGTTCGCGTGGGGCCTGCACCTGCTCTGGGATAGCCAACTCGGCAAAGCGACTTTGCTGTTGCGGCTGGGCGCCGTGTTTGTTCCCGCAGGTGCCGCCGCCGCAATGTATTGGGCCGTGCTGTGGGCCGACAAACTTCCGGCGGCGACCGAGGTGGCCGGGCTGATTCAGAAGAAGCTGCGCCGCTCGCGGGAGTGAGGTGGTTATGCCAATTCAGCGAGGGAACCCTTGGATTGTCGCTGGGCTGCGATCTCCCGCTCCCCTCCGCCGAGGAAGGGAGAAGGCGCGCGGCGTGGCTTCCGGTTGGCCTTACTTCCCGCCGATGCGGTA
>CAMBZO010000124.1 GCA_945872195.1 Akkermansia muciniphila
CGCACGCCGCGTCTGCCGCCGCCTACCGAAATCCCTACGGCAAGTTCCCCACCAACGCCACGCCCGGCGACCGGATGTTCGCCGAGTATTTCCGGGCCGAGACGCGCACGCTGGCTGAGCGCTCGCTCGCCGAGGTCCGCACGCTGGAGGACTGGAACAAAACCAAAGTCACCGCGCGCCAGCAGCTCTTCGAGATGCTCGGGCTCGACCCCTTGCCGCCGAAGACGGACTTGAAGGCGACCGTCACCGGCACGCTCGACCACCCGGACTTCACGGTGGAGAAACTGCATTACCAATCCCGCCCCGGTCTCTACGTCACGGCAAATGTCTATGTGCCGAAGAAGCTTTCCGCGCCCGCGCCCGCCATCCTCTACGTCTGCGGCCACGCGGTCGTGAAGACCAACGGCGTGAGCTACGGCAACAAGGTCGGCTACCAACACTGGGGCGCGTGGTTCGCGCGCAACGGCTACGTCTGCATGGTCGTGGACACCGTCCAGCTCGGCGAAATCGAGGGCATCCACCACGGCACCCACGGCAAGGATATGTGGTGGTGGAACTCGCGCGGTTACTCCGCCGCCGCTGCGGAGGCGTGGAACTGCATCCGCGCGCTCGACTATCTCCAGTCGCGCAAGGACGTGGACGGCGAGCGCCTCGGCGTCACGGGCCGCAGCGGCGGCGGCGCTTACTCGTGGTGGATTGCCGCGCTCGACGAGCGCATCAAGGTGGCCTGTCCCACCGCTGGCATCGTGGACTTGCAGAGTCACGTCGTGGACGGCTGCGTCGAGGGCCACTGCGACTGCATGTTCATGGTGAACACCTACCGCTGGGATTACGCGCAAGTCGCCGCGCTCATGGCCCCGCGCCCGTTGCTCATCGTCAACACCGACAAGGACACCATCTTCCCGCTCGACGGCGTGGTGCGCCTGCACGAGCGCGTGCGCGGCATTTACGACCTGCACAACAAGCCCGACCAGCTCGGTCTCGTCCTCACCGAAGGGCCGCACAAGGACACGCAGGAGCTGCAAGTCCCCGTGATGCGCTGGTTCAACAAGTGGCTGAAGAAGAACGAAGCCCCCGTGCCCAACTACGCGGAGAAGCTCTTCACCGGGCAGCAACTGAAAGTCTTCGAGCAGCTCCCCGCCGACGAAATCACCTCCAAGTGCTACGAGAGCTTCACCCGGCTCGCGGTGGACTCGGCGGGCTTCGACCCGAAGAAGGCGATGGCTGAACTGTCGCTGAAAACTTTCGGCGGCTGGCCCACCGCGAGCGCTCCGACGAACGTCCGCCAACTTGCGGCCACCGTGGCCGACGGCGTGCGGCTCACCGTTCACGAGTTCGACAGCGAGAGCGGCATCCGGCTGCGCTTCTACCTCGCGCAGCCGACCGCTGCCGCGCCGAAGTCGCTGCACCTCGAGACCGTGGACGACGCGAACTGGCAGCAGCAGTTGCAGCTCGCGAAGGTGGGATTTGCCAGCGCGTTCGGTGAGGAGTTGGCGCGCGCGGGCATTGACCCAAAGTCACCGGTCGCGCCGCGCTTGCAGCAGCAGTTTGCTGGGTGGATGCGCTACGTGCGGGACAATCAGGCGGCTTACATCACGTTCGCGCCGCGCGGGGTCGGCATGACCGCGCTCGGCGGCGACAAGCGTTATCAGACGCAGATGCGCCGTCGCTTCATGCTGCTCGGCGAGACCGTCGCCAGCTCGCAAGTTTGGGATGTGCAGCGCGCCTCGGAAGCCGCGCGGGCGTTGCCGGGAATGGGCGAGCTGCCGCTGCACTTCCACGCCAGCCCGGAGATGACCGAGGTCGCGACCTTCGCAGCGCTCTTCGAGCCGAAGCTCGTTTCGCTCACATTGTCGCAACCGCCGCGCGATGACAAAGCCGCGCCGGATTTCCTCAACTGGTCGCGCATTGTGACGCCCGGCCAGTTGCTCACGCTTGCCGAGCAGAAGACGAAGGTGAACCTGCCGAAGAAACGGTAGGGCGAGTGGCCGGCTCGGACGAGCCTTGTGAGCCGCGACACCTGCTGTCACCTTCCGCGCGATGCTGGTAACGCCGCCCGCTGAACTTCAGAAACTCCTCTCCGCCACGCCGGAGCTGGCGCGGGCGTTCCTTGTCGGCGGCTGCGTGCGGGACGCGTTGCTCGGACTGGCGGTGAAGGATTTCGACCTCGAAGTTTTTGGCGTGAGTTACGAGCGGCTCGCCAAGGCGCTCCGGCGGTGGGGCAGGGTGGACTACGTGGGCCAGTCCTTTGGAGTCGCGAAGCTCACGACCGGCAGCGGGCTGGCGTATGATTTCGCCATCCCGCGTCGTGACCGCAAGGTGGCTCTCGGGCACAAGGGATTTGCGGTCGAGTTCGACGCGGACATCACGCCGCAGGAGGCCGCGAGCCGCCGGGACTTCACCCTCAACGCGCTCATGTTCGATCCGCGTCGCGGCGAGGTGCTGGATTTCTTCGGCGGGCAGGCGGACTTGCGCGACCGCGTGCTGCGGCACACGAGCGACGCGTTTGCGGAAGACCCGTTGCGCGTGCTGCGCGGGATGCAGTTCGCGTCGCGCTTCAACCTGCGCGCCGCGCCCGAGACGGTCGCGCTGTGTCGCAGCATCAAGGCGAGCTTCGGCGAACTCGCGGTGGAGCGCGTGGGCGATGAGTGGTTCAAGTGGGCGGCGAAAAGCGTCGTGCCGTCCGTGGGCCTGCGCTTCCTCGCGGACACAGAATGGCTGGAGCACTTCCCGGAACTCGCTGCGCTGCGCGGCACGCCGCAGGACCCGGAGTGGCACCCGGAGGGCGATGTCTTCACGCACACGGAGCACTGCTGCGACGCGCTGGTGAAGCTCCCGCAGTGGCAGGCGGCGGATGAAGCGTCGCGCATCGCGTGGATGCTTGCCGTGCTGACGCATGACTTTGGCAAGCCGGCGGTGACGCACGAGGCGTTGCGCGATGGGCGGATGAGAATCGTTTCACCCGGCCACGAGCAGGGCGGCGTGGAGCCGGCGTTGAAATTCCTCGAACGTATCCACGCGCCGCACGCCATCCGCGACCGCGTGCCGCCGCTGGTGGCGAATCACCTCGCGCACATGCAGCCGGTGACTGACCGAGGCGTGCGCCGGCTGGCGAAGCGGTTGGAACCGGAGACCATCGCGAGCCTGTGCGTCATCGTGACGGCAGACCACAATGGTCGTCCGCCTAAGCCGGCGTGCGTGCCCGAAGGCGTGAAGGCGCTGTTGGCGAAGGCGGAGGAGCTTCGTGTGCAGGACAGCGCGCCGAAGCCGATTCTACAAGGCCGACACTTGATTGCCGCGGGGATGACGCCGGGCAAGGAGTTCAAAGCCATCCTGGACGAGGCGTTTGAGGCGCAACTGGAAGGGCAGTTTGGTGATGTGGAAGGCGCGGAAGCTTGGCTGCACAACCGCATCTCGCGTCCGGGAGACGCCATGCCGTGAGCGGGTAGGGTCGACGGAATCTTGACCCTGTGGGGGAACGATGGGGACGCGCCTGCGGCGCGTCAGGCGAACAACTCATCCATCGGCGTGCCACGCGGGAGGATGGGGTGCGGACGGCCTTGGAGGTCGTCGTAGTTTTTCGTCACGTCGATACCGAGGTGGCGATACATCGTGGCGAGCACGTCCTGCGCGGTCTTGGGATTCTCGGCGGGGAAGGCACCTTGCTTGTCCGAGGCACCGACCACGCGTCCGCCCTGAATGCCGCCACCGGCGACGGCGGCGCTGAAGACGTTCGGGTAGTGGTCGCGTCCGCCCGTGGCGTTCAGGCGCGGCGTGCGGCCAAATTCGCCCCAGGCGATGACCATCGTGGTGTCGAGCATCCCGCGTTGGTCGAGGTCTTCGATGAGCGCGGTGTAGGCGCGGTCCCAGCGCGGGAGGAAGCCGTCGCGCATGGTCTCGTAGCCCTTCACATGGGTATCCCACCAGCGGAGGTCCACGGTGACGAGGCGCACGCCGGACTCAACGAGACGGCGGGCGAGGAGCATCCGCTGGCTCCACGCGGGCACGCCGCAGCGGTCGGGCGTGGGGGCGATGTATTCGGGCATGAAGCCGTAGCGCTCGCGAATTTTCAGCGGCTCGGCGTCGAGGTCAAAGGCCTTGCGCGCGTCGGGGCCACCGACGATGTCCCACGCCTTTTGCTGGAAGCTGTCCATCGCGCCCATCGTGCCGGAGGCGTCCACGTCGCGGCGGATTTGGTCGAAGCTGCCGAGGAGCTTGCGGCGCTCGTCGAGGCGGTCGAAGGACAGGCCGTCCACCGGTGAGAAGTTCGGCAGGGAGAACGGGCCGTCCTTCGCGGGGTCGGCCTGCGTCTCGAAGGCCCCGTAGCGGGAGCCGAGATAGGCGGGGCCGCTGCCGGGGAGGTTGCGCGGGATGATGACGTAGGGCGGGAGCTTGGGGTTGAGGTGGCCGAGTTCCTTCGCGACGATGGAGCCGCAGCTCGGGTAGGCGTTCTGCTCGACGTTCTGTCCGGGCGGATGGCCGGTGAACATGATTTGGTCGCCGGCGGAATGGCCCGCGTCCGTGTGGTGCAGGCTGCGGATGACGGAATACTTGTGCTGGATTTTCGCCGACATCGGCAGGAGGTCGCAAATCTGCACGCCCGGCACGCTGGTGCGCATCGCGCCGAACGCGCCGCGATAGTCCTGCGGAGCGTCGGGTTTTGGGTCCCAAGTCTCGTGCTGGCTGGGGCCGCCGCGCATCCAGAGGATGATGACGGATTTGTCTCGCGAAGGGCTGCCGCCGGTGGCTTTGGCCTGCGCCTCCATGCGGAGGAGATTCGAGAGAGAAAGTCCCGCGAAGCCGAGGAAGCCGGAACGTAGGAAGCCGCGGCGGTCAGCGCGCAGCAGGCGGCGGAACTCAGGACAGCCGATGTGTTCAGGGCGGAGGGTCATGAGCTTGGAGAATTAGTGGTTGAACAGAAACTCTTTGCTGCTCACCAGCGCCCAGACGATGTCCTCGTAGGCTTCGCGCTTGGCCTTCTTCTTCAAGTCGGCGTCGGCGGCCTTCGTGACTTTCTTCTCGATGTGCTCCTTCGCGGTGTTGGCTTCGCTGGACTCGGCCTGGCGGCTGAAGGCCCACAGGTAGAGTTCATTGACCTTGGCTTCGTCGTTGCGCTTGTCATCGGCGGCGAGGGTGGCGGCGCGGCCTTTTTCAGCGGTGAGCTTGGCTTGGATGTCCTTCGAGTTTAGCAGGTGCAGGCTCTGCGCGAGGCTGGCGTCCTGCGAACGCTCGCAGGCGCAGGCGCTGGCGGAGTCGGGACGCCCGAAGACTTGGAGGAAGTAGCTGCTGCTGTTGTAGCTGTTGTCCGGGAGTTGCACGGCGCGCGTGCCGGCGGGGAGGTTGGCCCAGCTCGCTTCGGACTTGGTGACGGTGTTGATGGCGTCGAAGAGAACTTCGGCGCTGAGGCGCTTCGGGTAGTAGCGGGAGAAGTTCTGTTTGTCCCCGGCGTTGTGGCTGTTGGGAATCGCGCTCAGCTGGTAGGTCGAGCTGCTGACGATGGTGCGGACGAGCTTCTTGAGGTCGAAGCCGGACTCGATGAAGGACTTCGCCAGCGCGTCGAGCAGCTCGGGGTTCACGGGCGGGTTGGTCTCGCGCATGTCGTCTTCGGGCTCGACGAGGCCGCGGTTGAAGAAGTGCTTCCAGTAGCGGTTCACGAGCGAGTGCGCGAAGAAGGTGTTGTCCTTCTTGCCGAGCCAGTCGGCCAGAGCGTGGCGGGCGTCTTCGTCAGCGGGGATGTCGAGGGGCTTCTCGCCGAGGCCAGCGGGCTTGAGGGCGACGTTGTTCTTCTTGTTCGCCATCGTGGGTGCGCCGCGCTTGGCGAAGACAAGTTCCTCGCCGGGCTGCGAACCGGGCTTGCGGCTGACCTGGCTGAAGAACGCGCCGAAGCTGTAGTAGTCCGCTTGGCTCCACTTCTCATACGGATGGTGGTGGCACTGGGCGCACTGGAGGCGCAAACCGAGGAAGAGCTGCGCGGCGTCTTCGAGCTGGTTCTGCGCGGTCTTCACTTGGCGATACCAAGCGACCGGCGGGTTTTCGGCGATGTCGCCGGACGCGGCGAGGACTTCGCGCGCGAACTGGTCGTAGGGCTTGTTGCTCGCGAGGCTGTCGCGAATCCACGCGTGGAAGGCGAACGTGCCGCGCATATACGGTTCGGTGCGGCCATTGATGGAGGAGCGTTGATTGCGGAGGAGCGCGCCCCAGAAGTTGGCGAAGTAATCCGCGTAGTCGCCGCTGGCGAGCAGGCGGTCAATCAGCACATCGCGCTTGGTGGCAGACTTGTCGGCGAGGAAGGCGCTGGTCTCGTCGGCGTTGGGCAGGCGGCCGGCGAGGTCGAGCGTGAGGCGGCGGATGAAGGTCGCGTCGTCCGCGATTTCGCTGGGCGGCAGGCCGATGCGCTTGAGCTTCTTGAAGACCGATTCATCCACGAAATTTTTCGCAATGGGCAGGTGCTGCACCGGCGCGCCCAGTGGCACGGTGGCGCGGAACACAGCGACCTTGGACTGGTAGCGAATCATGATGCCCACGTCGCCGGGTTGGCTGGCGAACTTCACGAGGCCGGACGGTTCGGCGGTGGCCATGTCCTTGTCGTTCGCCTCAAAGAGCGCGCCGCGTGTCACGTCCTCGATGTGGCCATCGGAGTAGCGCGCGATGACCGTGAGCTGCTGCTCGGCCTGCGGCAGCATCGTGCGCTCCTTCGGAAACACTTCGATGCGCGTGACGACGGGGTCTTTGGGGTCGCCGTAGGCCATGCCCTGCGCAATCCAGCGCTTGAGGAGGTTGTAATCGTAGGAGCCGACATCCAGCCGCGTGCCGCCGCCGTGCGGGACGACGCCCGCGGCCTTGAGCAGCAGCAGGCTCGTGTCCGGCGCGGCGGTGGAGAGCCGGCGTCCGCGCGCTTCCTTCACGAGATACTCGTAGTCCTCTTGCGGCTCGAAACCGAGCAGCGAGAGGCGAAAGCCATTTTGCCCGCCGCTCTTGCCGTGACAGCCGCCGCCGTTGCAGCCGGCCTTGGTGAAGATGGGGACGATGGAGTTCGCGAAGTTGATGGCGGGGACAATCTTGAAGTTCTCAACCGACACGCTCGCCGTCGCGGTGAGGCCCTCGGGCGACTTCGCGGTGATAGTGGCGATGCCGTCGCCGATGGGCGTGAGGTAGCCGGACTTGTCCACGTCCACGACCTTCAGCGGCTTGATGGTGTAAGTGACCTTGCTGGTGTAATCACTCTCCACGCCGGACGCGTGCCGGGCGTGGACGAGCAACTGCACGCGGGCGTCAGCGCCCTTGAGCGCGAGCGTCTTGGCGGCGGAGTCGGCGGGTTGGGTGAAGAGTTCGAGGCTGACGGCTTTGTCCACGGTGGGCTTGGCGGCAGCGCTCTTCGTCGAAGCGGGCGCGGCGGAGGCCAAGGTCAACGT
>CAMBZO010000125.1 GCA_945872195.1 Akkermansia muciniphila
CCTCCGCTGGCTCGGTATGAGCCTCGACGTGGCGGACGAGGAAGGTGGCGGCCTCGGCATTCGTGAGGCTCGTGGCAATGGCGGCGAAGGCGCGGGCGTCGGCGGGCGGGAGCGTCTCGCCGGAGAGCTTCGCGAAGGCGCCGGGCTGGCGGAGTTGCTCGCGGAGGGCCATGCGCACGACGTGGGTGAGGTGGGTGTCCTCGACGGGGACGCGTTTCTGCAAGGCGAGGAGCGGGGGGAGGTTGTCGGGGTGGGGGTTCGCGGCGAGGGCGTCGGCGGCGGCGCGGACGACGTGGGCGCTCTTGTCGTTGAGGGCGGCGAGGAGCGCGGCGTTCACGCCGCTGGCGGGTGCGGATGCGCCGGAGCGTGCGGACGTTGCTGCGGCCTGAAGGCCGCGCTCCGTGAGGATGCGCAGCGCGTGGACGCGGATGACTTCTTGCTCGGCCTTCAGGGCGGCGAGCACGACTGGCTCATTCAACGTGCCAGTTCGCTTCAAGAGCCAGAGAACGGAAACCATCATGTCGGGGTGGCTGACCTGGGCACGGGAGTTCTCGAGACTGCGGGCGGTTTGATGCAGCGTCCCTCGGTTGGTCACCTCCGGCTGAAGGGCGAGTTCCTCACGGGCCAGGGCGCGGCGGGTGGGGTTGGGCGATTTGAGTTCGCCGATGAGTTCGTCGCGGCTCGCGCGCGTGAAGTCGGGGAGCGCGGCGTTCACGCCGCTTCCGCGTTCGTTGCTCTTGGGCGGTGCGGACGTTGAAGCGGCCTGAAGGCCGCGCTCCGGGACGATGCGCCAGATGCGGCCGCGGTCGCGGTCGCGGCCGGGGTGGAGCAAGGGGACTTCGTAGTGGCCGATGATGCGGTTGTAGAAGTCGGCGACCCATAGCGCGCCGTCGGGGCCGAATTGCAAATCCACCGGGCGGAACCAAGGGTCGTCGGTGCTGAGGAAGTCGGGCTTCTCTTTCCCCACGCTGGTGCTGCCGCGCCATTCGAGTTGGTCACGGTTGATGCGGCTGGTGAGGACGTTGCCGATGAAGAGGTTGTCCTGAAACTCGGCGGGCCACGAGGGGTCGCTGATATGCACGATGCCGCCGATGGCGGTGCTGCCGTGCGAGTGCTGGATGGTCGTGGGCGCGAAGCCGAGGCCATCATGCGGGCGGCCGAAACTCGGGTAGTGCGCGCCGCGCAGGAGTTGGTAGATGGGGGAGCTGTGGCAGTCGGCGGAGTAGAGGTTGCCGAGGGGATCGAAGGCGAGACCGAAGGGGTTGACCTGGCCGTGGGTCCAGTGCTCGACGCGGGAGCCGTCGAGGCGGAAGCGATAGACGTTGCCGGAGGGGAGGAAGATTTCGTGGCCGTCGGTGCCGGCGACGCGGGATTGGTTGTTGAAGCCGTGGGTGGCGTAGATCCAGCCGTCGAGGCCGCGCCGGAAGCTGGCCTGGTTCCCGTGCGTGTCGCGGGAGAAGTCGAAGGGGCCGAGGAACTTCTCCTGCTTGTCGGCGACGCCGTCACCATCGGTGTCCTCGAAGAGCCAGATGTGTGGGATGGACCAGGCGAGGCATTTCCAGGTCATTTCCGATTTCCGATTTCCGATTTCCGATTTGGCGGGACTGCGGAAGGGGTAGATGCCGATGGGGATGTTCAGGTTGGTGGCGAAGGTGGTGATCTTGCGGGCGCGGCCATGGTCGTCGAAATCGGAGAAGATGCGGATGGTGTCGCGGGCGAGGGCGGCGTTGGTCGCGGCGAAGGGGTATTCGCGGGACTCGGTGACCCAGAGGCGGCCGGACGAGTCGAAGGCCATGTTCATCGGCTTGCGCAGGTCGGGTTCCGCGGCGACGAGCTGGATCTTGAAGCCGGGCGGGAGGTGAAAGGTTTTCTGTTGTTGCTCCGGCGAGAGCGGCTCGGTCACGCGCACCCCCTCGGTGAAGAGCTGCGGCACGGCGGCGGCGTGGAGCTGCACGACGAGGACGAAGGCCAGCAGGCGGGACAGGGAGTGGAGCAGGAGCTTCATGCGATGCCTGCGTTATGCCGAAAGCCGCGCGCGGTCGGAAGGAAAACTTTGACAGGCCGGAGCCGTTGACTAGCCTCGCGAGCGAAATTCAACTGACCGCATTATGAGATTTGGCATCAACACATTCCTCTACACCTCCCCGTTCACCACCGAGAGCGTGAAGCTCTTCCCCAAGTTTAAGAAATGGGGCTTTGAGACCATCGAGATTCCCGTCGAGGCGCCGGAACATATCGACCCCGTGAAGGTGAAGGCCGCCGCCGACAAGGCCGGGCTTGCCATCGGTTCCATCTGCGCCTGCATGGGCCCGGGCCGTGACTTCCGCGGCACGGCCGAGGAGCAGGCCACCGCGATGACTTACTGCAAGGCGCTCGTGGACCAAGCCGCCATCATGGGCTGCCCGCGCCTCATCGGCCCGATTTACTCCGTCGTGGGCAAGGCCGACGCCGTGGAGCCGGAGCAGCAGAAGGTGGAGTTCGCGCTCGTCGTGAAGAACCTGAAAGTGCTCGCCGCCTTCGCCGCTACGAGGGACATCACGCTGTGCATCGAGCCGCTGAACCGCTTTGAGACCGACTTCCTCAACACCACGGACAAGGGCCTTGCCCTCATCAAGGCCGTCGGCGCGAAGAACGTCGTGCTGCACCTCGACACGTTCCACATGAACATCGAGGAGAAGAATCAAGCTGCGGCAATCATCAAGGCCGGCAAGACGCTGGGCCACTTCCACGCGTGCGGCAGCGACCGCGGCACGCCGGGCGGCGATCACATCGACTGGAAGCCCATCGTCGCGGCGCTGAAGAAGATTGGCTATCAGGGCGACGTGGTCATCGAGAGCTTCACCACCGACGTGAAGGTCATCGCTCGCGCCGCCGCCATCTGGCGCAAGATCGAGCCCAAGCGGGACGACATCGCCGTGAAGGGGCTGGCGAACCTGAAGCGCCTCTTCGGCAAGAAGTAGGCCGCGCTCAAGTCATTCAGCGCAAAAGCCGCCGGAGAGATCCGGCGGCTTTTGGCGTTTGAGGCGGAGAGTGTGCGAGGCCGCGGGCGGGAGCGCACAGGCCCGGCTCAGAACTGGAGTCGCGTGTCTTCCTTGAGCAACGCGTCGAGGTTCTTCCACTGCGACCCGTTCATGGTGTTGAACGAGTGGAGGTAAACCTTCGCCACGTCGGCGGAATGCTTGGCGAGCAGCGTGTCCACGGCGGACTTGAGCTTCGCGTCGTCCACGGAGTCGGGCAGGTCGTCCACCACGCCTTCTTTGTGCGCGATGCCGACACCGTCGAGGAAGTCAGCGAGGACGGACTGGTGCCCCTTGAGGAGCCAGCCGCGCAGCAGCGTGCCGGCGGCGAGCTCCATGCCGGGCCGGCAGAGATAGGCGATCATGCCAGCGTGGCGGGCCGGGCGGGCTTGCTTGTCGAGGAAGACAGTCCGCACCTTGCGTGTGGTGGCGACGGCGCTGACGGTGGCGCGATAGAGCTCGCGGTTGTGGGTGTGGGCGTGTTCGAGGATGTCCGCCGCCAAGATGGGCGGCATGAACCCGAAGAGTTCGTGGGAGGTCAGCATAGATGTCCGTTCAAAACCGAGGGCGGAGTGTAGTGAGGGCCATTCAAACTGCAAGCCCCTCGGATGGGGCGTCTCAGCTTCGTGCAGGGCCAAGGGAGATCGTGAGTTCGCTGCTCACAAGACGCCGCGCGTTTTAAAACTCACCCTTGGGGGCTGGCGGCAGCACCCAACGGGTCGGCGGTGGCGGGCTTCTTGTTCGGCAACACCAGCCACGCTTCGAGGAAGAGGAAGGCCAGCATGCCGAGGAGGAAGATGCGCCAGATTTCTCCCTGCAACGCGTCGCTGCGGGCGGTGCGCTCTTGGAGGAGTTGCAAGGGCAGGGGGCCGAGGAGCTGCTTCGCGACGGCGGGTTCGAGGACGGAGCGGTCGTCTTCGGCGCTCGGGCGGTTGACGGCGAGGAGGCGTTCGCCAGCGCGGTAGATGCCTGCGTTGAGGGCGATGTTCTTGCCGAGAGAGCCGTCGGCGGGGAGCCATTGCTTCGCGCGGTCGAGGGCGCTGAGTTCGCCGCACGCGACCATGGTCTCTTGATTCAGGCGGCGCGCACCGGTCTGGAGGAGGCGTTGCAACATCGGCACGAGGACGGGGCCGTCGCCGAGGGTGGACCAGTCCTCGTGCGGGACGGTGGCGCAGAAGAAGAACTGGCCCTTGCCCAGTGCGCGGCGGGTGAGGAGGGGCGAGCCGTCGGCGAAGGATGCAAGCGCGGTGGGTTCGCCGGTGATGGGCTGGCGGCGCGTGATGTCGAGGTCGGCGAGCGGGAGGCTCAAGCCCTCGTCGGTCTTCGCGAGCGGGCCTTCCTGCTGCTCCCACTTGGCGACCTTGAACGGCTTGTCGGCGGACGCGGGCTGCGCATCGGCCCAGCCAAAGCCGAGGAATTTCCCCGTGTCCGTGCGACCGGGCGGGAGGAAGAGCACGGCACCGCCCTCTTCGATGAAGCCGCGCAGACGTCTCTCCCCCGCGGCGTCCGGGAGCGGCGCGTGCCAGAGGAGCAGTGTGGCGTCGGAGCCGGTGCGCTCGGCGAAGGCGGCGGGCGTGAGCACCTCAGCGGGCTGGCGCGTGGCGGGGGCGAGCGCGGCGAGCTGGGCGTTGCGAATGAGCGCGGGCTGGTCGCTCACGACCGTGGCGCGGAGCGCGGAGTCGGAGCCGAAGACGAAGTAAGCTGAGTTGTCGCGGACGTTGGCGTCGGCGGGAAGTTCGAGCGCGCCCCAGCCGAGACCCTTCGCCGGGCCGAGGTCCACCTTGTGTCGCCAACGGAGCGCCGCACCATCCATGTCGAGTTCGGTCTGCGACTTGACGCCGTTCAATGTGAGCGCGAGCGGGAAGCGCGCGGGGCTGCTGCCGACGGGGGCGTTGCGGGCGAGGTCGAGCGCGAGGTTGAGTTCCGCCCCATCCGGGCGGGCGCGACGGAAGACCTCGGCGAGCGTGGCGGAAGTGTTCGGCTCGCGGTCGTCGTCGAAGGCGAGGAGGCGCACGCGGATGCCTTGGGGAAGCTTGCCGAGTTGGGCGGTGACGGCCTTCCACCGCTCGTCGTCGGGCAGCCAGTTGCTGCGCTGAAGGTCGGAGGCGAGCCAGAGTTCAGCGGCCCCGGCGCGGTTCTCGACGAGCCAGTTGTGCGCGAGCTGAAGCAGCGTTGGCAAATCAGCGGCGGTGTCGGTGGGGCCGGTGAGCGTGGGTTCGAGGAGGGACTTTGCGCTAGCGAGCTGCTGCGGGATGCGCGTGGCGGAGTCGAGCAGGACGAGGTGGGACTTGTCCTGGAATTCGCGCGCGGCCTCGGCGAGGAGTTTCACGGCTTGCTCGCGCTTGGTCACAGTTTGCCCGGCGAGACGCGACTCCATGCTGGCCGAACGGTCGAGCATGATGATGATAACATCCGGCGCGGGGGAGAGGGTCCAGCCCAGCCAGCCGCCGGCCAGCGGGCGCGCGATGAAGAGCACAAGCGCGAGGACGGCGAGCGTGCGGAAGAGCAGGACGAGCCACTGGCGGAGCTTGGCGTGGCTGGTGGAGGCGCGCGTGGCCTGGAGGAGGAACATCATCGCCGCCCACGGCTGCGGCTTGTGACGGAGGCGGTTGATGAGGTGGATGACGACCGGCACCAGCACCAGCGGCAGGCCCCAGAGGAGAAATGGCTGGAGGAAGGTCATCGGAATGGGGACTAGAGGCGCGGGTTAATGCCGGTCTTCACGAGGCTGGTCGCGGGGAGTTCGGTCTCCACGGTCCGCCCGAGAAACTCCAGCAGGACGCGCACGCGGTCCTTCGCGGGCAGCAGGCGTTGCACCACGGCGGTGATGCCCATGAAGCTGCCGTCCGCGATGACGACTTGATCGCCCGCCGCCACCGCGTTGGGAAACTCCTTCAGGTCCGAATCGTCCAGCGCCACGCGCAGGTCAGTGATGATTTCCTCTGCCACGGTGGCGAAGTAATCGCCGAAGTGAACGACGCCCGCGACGCCCTGTGTCGCTTGGATGAGGCGCAAGTTCCGCAAGGCGAAACGCGCGAAGAGGTAGTTGGGAAACAACGCCTCGGTGAACCAGACCTTGCCGCGCCGGGTGGCGCGCTGGAAACGCACGCGCGGGCAGAACACCTCGACGTCCGGCAGTTGCTTCAACTGCCCGGCGGCGATGTGCTCGTGCTTGATCCGCGACCGCACGCAATACCACGCGGGCGGGGCTTCCCAACCATCACTCATGGCGGTCAACGTAGCTTGGTGCGTTTTGCCGTCACAAGACATTTGGCGCGCTGTGCTGGTCACATCCGTAACAGAAATGGGGATTGCGAGATGCTCCTTCCTGTGGCAGACACTCCAGCGCATGGGCAGCCATCGAAAGCGCAACTCCGCAGCACGGAAAGCAAACTCCCCAATCGCGTCCTCACCGCTGCCCGCGAAGCGCCGCGTGGTCTTCAGTCTCTCAGCGCCCGATGCGCGCAACGTCAAGGTGGCCGGTGACTTCACCGGCTGGGAGGACGCCGCCTGCGAGATGACGCGCCAGCGCAACGGTTCGTGGGAGGCCACAATCGCCGTCCCGCCCGGCCAGCACGAATACAGATTCATCGTGGATGGCCAGTGGGCCGATGACCCCAAGTGCGAGGTGCGCAAGCCCAACCCCTTCGGCGGCGAGAACTGCACGAGGGTAGTGGATTGAAACAGACCTCCGCCCTCGCGAGATAGTCCCTTCAGCGACGGCAGATTCGTTTACGTGAGCGAATGCATCGCCACGAACCCAGACGGCCGTTACAAGCCTTGGATCGCCGGGCAAGTTCTCATCTGTAAATTCGGGACACGGACGGGCGTGAAGACTCAGGGCGTGCAGGCCGGAGAGAGGATGAAAAAACACGGTGTCCACGGTGGGGATCTCGGATGAGCAAGAAGCATTAAAATAACCGGGCTCGCCAATTGACTCAACCTCCCCCAACGGCTTGGGGTTACCGCCACAAAGTTCTTTGTAAGGGGCAGGCGCAACCGCCACCGCCTGCTGCACCAAGCGATAAAACAGTTTGCCGCAGGATGCGGACCTTCGCCGATTGAATCGGAAAGTGAACGCATCGAGGTAATAGTCCAAGTGGGGGCGCGAACCGCTCCCTGGGGCGTCCCCAGCAGCCAACGTTTCAGCAAAGCCGCCACCCGATGAACTCGGGGCAGCAGTCGCGTGGTCCCTCAGCCAAGCCCCCGACATAGGTTTCATCCACCTCCACTTCCCCACCCGACTGTTCCCGCCCCGGGCCCACCATCGCCCGGCGCAGCTTGTGCAGCCAACTCCAGGCCGTGAGGTAGCCACCCAATCCCAATACCCGTATGAGGTAGGCACGACAGGCGGCCTCCGTCGCGAAGCGTTGTTCAAACTCCAAGATCGTC
>CAMBZO010000126.1 GCA_945872195.1 Akkermansia muciniphila
TCAACACGCCGAGCGAATGCGTCATCGGCGGCGACGTGGAGCAAGTGCGTTCGCTCGTCGCGAAGCTCGGCTGCCACTTCTTCGCGCTCGAGGGCGTGAGCACCGTCCACTGTGACTTACTGAAGCCTGTGCTCGCCCCGTATCGCGAGCTGCATCGCTTCCCCACCACCCCGCCGGCTGGCGTGACGTTTTACAGCGGTGGCTGGGGCCGCAGCTACCTGCCCGACCGCGAGACGGCGGCAGATGCCATCGTCGCGCAAGCCAGCGGCACGATTGATTTCCCGCGCGTCATCCGCACCGCTTACGAGGACAACGTCCGGTTCTTCATTGAGATGGGCCCGGGCGCTTCCTGCTCCCGGATGATTTCGCAAATCCTCGACGGTCAGCCGCACCTCGCGCGCTCACTATGTGTGTCGGCGAAGGAGCCGCTGCTGAATGTGCTGCGTGTGGTCGGCGCGTTGTGGGCGGAGGGTTTGCCGGTGAACTTGACTCCGCTCTATGGCGCGCTCGAAGAGGAACTCGCGCCGGAGCCGGAGGGCAAGCGGGTCGTCATCCGCATCACCGGTGCGCCCATTGTGGCGCCGCCGTTGCCGGCGGGGAGCACACGCGGCCCGCGTGCTGAATTGGGCGGCTCGCCCAATTCCCTCGTAACTCCATCGCTCCCGCCGACGAACGAAGGGAAGTCAGCGGAACGACGTTTTCAGCGGACCGCTGAAAACTGCACGCCAGCGGCGTGCGCTCCCCAAGGCTCGACGCAGCCCGCTCTCGATTCGATGAGCGCCGCCGCCGCCGACCCGTTTGAAGTCGAACTGCTCACCACGATGGCGCAGGCCCAGGCCGCGACGCTTCAGGCGCACGAAACTTTCCTCGCGTTCTCGGAAGGCGTGTTCAAGACGCTGTCCGAAGCGGTGCAGACCCAGTTGGACCTGGTGGGGCAGGCGGCGAGCGGAGCGGGGAGCGCACGCAGCCCGCGTGTCGGATTGGGCGGCCCGCCCAATTCCTTCGTCACTCCATCTCTCTCCTCAGCGCGCGAAGCGAAGTCAGTAGAACGCAATTTTCAGCAGGCCACTGAAAACAGCACGCGAGCCGCGTGCGTCCCCCCGGACGCCGTCCCCCGCTCACTCACGCGCGAGCAGTGCTTCGAGTTCGCCATCGGGAAGATTGGCAACGCGCTCGGAGCCACCTTCGCCGGAGCGGATGCTTTTCCCACGCGAGTGCGCCTGCCCGACGCACCGCTTCAACTCGTGGACCGCATCACGGCCATCGAGGGCGAGCCGCGCTCGATGACGCACGGGCGCGTCGTGACTGAGCACGACATTCACGCGGGAGCTTGGTATCTCGACTGCGGGCGCATCCCGACGTGCATCGCGGTCGAGGCGGGCCAGGCGGATTTGTTTCTCTCCGGATTCCTCGGCATTGATTTCGAGACGCGCGGGCTGGCGATGTATCGGCTGCTCGATGCGAAGGTTTGTTTCCATCGCAGCCTGCCGGGGCCGGGCGAGGTGATTCGCTACGACATCCGCATCGAGCGCTTCTTCCAGCAAAGCGGCGTGTGGCTCTTCAAGTTCAACTTCGAGTCCACCGTCAACGGCCAACCGCTGCTCACGATGACCGAAGGCTGCGCGGGCTTTTTCACGCCGCAGGATTTGGCAGCGGGCAAGGGTGTCATCCGCACTTCGCTGCAACTCAAGCCGCAGCCCGGCAAGCGTCCGGCGGATTGGGAAGACTTCGTGCCGATGGCGGTGGAGTCGTATTCGGCGGAGCAACTCGATGCGCTGCGCGAAGGCGACTTGGCAAAGTGCTTCGGCGAGAAGTTTGCCAGGCTGAAGCTCGCGAAGCCCGTCACTTTGCCCGGCGGGCGGATGCGGCTCGTGCATCGCATCGAGCGGTTGGAGCCGACCGGCGGGCGATTCGGGCTGGGGCTGATTCGCGGCGAGGCGGACATTCATCCCGACGACTGGTTCATCACCTGCCATTTCGTGGACGACCGCGTGATGCCGGGCACGTTGATGTATGAGTGCTGCCTGCACACGCTCCGCGTGCATTTGCTGCGATTGGGCTGGGTGACGGAGGCGCGCGCGGGCGTGGCGTTGGAGCCGGTGCCGGGCGTCATCGGCCAACTCAAGTGCCGCGGGCAGGTGCTGGAGACGACGAAGCTGGTGACTTACGAGATTGAGATTCGGGAAATCGGCTACGGCCCGGAGCCGTATGTCATCGCGGACGCGCTGATGTATGCGGACGGCAAGGCCATCGTGGAAATCAGCAACATGAGCCTGCGCTACACCGGCGTGACGCGGGAGGAGTTGCGGGCGACGTGGAGTGAGACAAACAGTGCGGACGCGCTGCTACGCGTCCCTGCCACAAAGCAGGCCCTCTATGGCCCCGAGCGCATCCGCGCGTTCGCCGTCGGCAATCCCTCCGAAGCCTTCGGCGAACCTTACCGCATCTTCGACTCGCAGCGGCGCATCGCGCGGTTGCCCGGCCCACCGTATCAGTTCCTCGACCGCGTCACGGAGATTCGCGGGTGCGAGGCGTTCAAGATGGTCGCGGGCGGCGAGGTGGCGGCGGATTACGACGTGCCGGTGGACGAGTGGTATTTCGCCGCGAATCGCCAAGGCGACATGCCGTTCGCCATCCTGCTGGAAATCGCGTTGCAACCCTGCGGCTGGCTCTCCGGCTACCTCGGCTCCGCGCTCACGAGCAGCGACGACCTTTCCTACCGCAACCTCGGCGGCACGGGCACGCAGTTCGCGCCCGTGCGACCCGGCGTCGGCACGCTCACCACGCGCATCAAGAACACGCGGCTCTCCAGTTCGGCGGGGATGATTATCCAGTGGTTCGACTTCGAGGTGTGGGCAGGTGCGGAGAAGATTTATCGCGGCGACACTTACTTCGGCTTCTTCCCAAAAGCGGCGCTGGAAAAACAGGAAGGCATCAAGGGCGCGAAGCTCTACGAACCGAGTGCCGCCGAGCTGGCCCGTGCAAAGTCGCTCCCGCATCCGACCGCCGCGCCCTTCGCGGACACGATGCTGCGAATGGTGGACGACATCACGGTGTTCGTGGCCGACGGCGGGCCGAAGGGACTCGGCTTCATCCGTGGCACGAAGCGCGTGAACGCCGACGAGTGGTTCTTCCAGGCGCACTTCTACCAAGACCCCGTCGTGCCCGGCTCGCTCGGTCTGGAGTCGTTCCTGCAACTGCTCAAGTTCGCCGCCGTGCAGCGCTGGGGCCACGCGCCGACGCTGCGTTGGGAAACGGTGGCGATGAACGCGAAGCACGAGTGGGTCTATCGCGGCCAAGTCATCCCGCGCGACAGCTTGGTCACGGTTGAGGCGGTCATCACTGCGTGCGACGATGAGCAACTGCTGCTGACGGCGGACGGCTTCCTCTCGGTGGATGGCCGCATCATCTACGGGATGAAGAACTTCACGGTGCGCGGGGTGAGCGAGTGAGCGCCAAGTTTCTTGAGCCACAGATGAACACAGATGAAACACAGATGGGGAGCGCACGCGGCTCGCGTGCTGAATTGGGCGGCCCGCCAAATTCCCGCGTCACTCTGACTTTTTCCTTCGTAGCGAAAGCAAAGCTAGTTGAACGAAGTTTTCGGCGGACCGCCGAAAACGGCACGCCAGCGGCGTGCGCTCCCCATTGCGTATGATGCCAAAATACCAACGCGTGTTCGTCTCCGCACTCGGCTACGAGCTGGGACCAGTCGTGGTCAGCACGGCGGAACTGGAAGAGCGGCTCGCACCCGCGTTCACGCGGCTCGGCATCCAGCCGGGCCAACTCGAAGCCTGGACCGGCATCACGGAGCGCCGCTGGTGGCAGCCGCACACGCCGCTTTCGCAAGGCGCGACGGCCGCCGCACGCAAAGCCTTGGCGAAGGCCGACCTCACCGCGAGCGACCTCGGGATGCTGCTCTACTGCGGCGTGTGCAGGGAAAACTTCGAGCCTGCCACCGCCTGCGCCGTAGCCGATGGCATCGGCCTGCGCGGGGGCGCGTTTGTGTATGACCTGAGCAACGCCTGCCTCGGCGTGCTCAATGGGATGATTGAAGTCGCCAACCGCATTGAGCTGGGCCAAATCCGCGCCGGCCTCGTCGTCTCGTGCGAGAGCGCGCGGGAGATTAACGAGATTGCCCTCGCGCGGATGCTCAACGGCACCGGCGGCATGGACGAGTTCGCCCCCGCGCTCGCCACGTTCACCGGCGGCTCCGGCGCGATCGCGGTGCTGCTCACGGATGGTTCCTTCCCGAACTTGCGCGGGCATCGTCTGCTCGGCGCGGTGTCCGAAGTCGCGCCAGAGTTTCACCATCTTTGTCGTTGGGGCATCAAACCCAACGCTGAAGGCTTGCACGAACAGTTCATGGTCACCGACTCCGTCGCAGTGTTGAAGAACGGCGTCGCGCTGGGCCAGCAGACTTGGAGTCGCTTCCTCGAGGCGATGGACTGGAATGCAACGGATGTAGACCGAGTGATTTGCCACCAAGTCGGCAGCGGGCATCAGGATGCGATTCTAAAATCCATCGGCGTGCCGCGTGAAAAGGACTACACGACGTTCCGCTACCTCGGCAACATGGGCACCGCGGCGCTGCCCGTGACCGCCGCCATCGCTGACGAACGGGGCGTCTTGAAAGCCGGCCAGCGCACCGCCTTCCTCGGCATCGGCAGCGGCTTAACCTGTTTGATGATGGGACTCGAATGGTGAACATGAGCCACACCCCAGCTACTCCTCCCGCCCCGTGAACTTCCGCCGCGAACACTACCCCTTTGTCGGTCACTTCCTCGACCGCGACGGCATTGCCATGCACTACCTCGACGAGGGCAGCGGCGAGGCCGTCGTGATGCTGCATGGGAATCCGACGTGGTCCTTCTACTACCGCCAACTCGTGCTCGGCCTGCGCGGGCAGTGCCGCGTCATCGTGCCCGACCACATCGGCTGCGGCTTCTCCGACAAGCCCGACGACGCGCACTACGAGTTCACGCTCGAGCGTCGCGTGCGCGACTTGGAGGCGCTCATCGAGCATTTGAAACTGCCGCCGAAGTTCACCCTCGTGGTGCATGACTGGGGCGGGATGATTGGCATGACCTACGCCACGAGGCACCCGGAACGCATCGCGCGGCTCGTGCTGCTGAACACCGGCGCGTTCCATCTGCCCAAGACGAAGAAGCTCCCACCCTCGCTGTGGGTCTGCCGCAACACGCCGCTTGATGCGCTGCTCATTCGCAAGACCGGCCTCTTCGTCCGCCTCGTCACGCGCTGGGGCGTGCGCACGCGCGTGCTCTCGCCCGTCGAGCGTGACGCCTACCTCGCGCCGCACACCGCCAAGGCCAGCCGCCTCGCGCAGCTCCGCTTCGTGCAGGACATCCCGCTCGCGCCCGACCATCCGACCTACGCGGTCGTGAGCGAAGCGCAGGCGAAGCTCCCGCAGTTCCGCGCGACGCCCACGCTGATTTGCTGGGGCGAACAAGACTGGGTTTTCGACCAGCACTTTCTCGCCGAGTGGCAGCGCATCCTGCCGACGGCTGAAGTCCATCGGTTCCCCGACGCCGGCCATCTCGTGCTGGAAGACAAGCCCAACGAAATCCTGTCGCTCGTGAAGCAGTTCTTCGCGCGGCATCCAACCAAGGAGTGAACGTGTCTGCCACGGTCACCAACAACATCGCATCGCATCTCGCCGTGATGGCCGAGCGCCAAGCGGACACGGCGGCGGTCGTTGCGCCGCGCCGCGACCGCGCCGGCCAGCTTCACTACGACCAGCTCACTTTCCGCGAACTCAACGACACCAGCGACCATCTCGCGCGTGGTTTCGAGCGCATCGGCATCCGACGCGGCGTGCGCACCGCGCTGATGGTTCCGCCGAGCCTCGACTTCTTCGCGGTGACCTTCGCGCTGTTCAAACTCGGCGCGGTGCCCGTGCTCATTGACCCCGGCATCGGCCTCAACAACTTTGCTGCATGCCTCGCCGAGGCGGAACCGCAGGCCTTCATCGGGATTTCCAAGGCTCAGGCCGCTCGCGTGCTACTCGGCTGGGGGCCGTCCATTACGATTTCCGTCACGGTCGGAGCTAGGTGGTTTTGGGGCGGGCACACACTTGAACAAGCTAGACGACTCGGGACAACGACGCCTGCCGACTTGCAGCCCAGCTCTCCACCTCAGCCCAACGAGACCGCCGCCGTCCTCTTCACCAGCGGCAGCACGGGCGTGCCCAAGGGCGTCATCTACACGCACGAGATGTTCTCAGCGCAGGTCGAGCAAGTGCGTCGGCTCTACGGCATCCAGCCCGGCGAGATTGACCTGCCTACCTTCCCGCTCTTCGCGCTGTTCGGACCCGCGCTGGGCATGACCGAGGTGTTGCCCGAGATGGACTTCACCCACCCCGCGCAAGCCGACCCCGTGAAGCTCTGCACCGCCATCGAGCGATTCCGCGTGACCAACATGTTCGGCTCGCCCGCGCTCATCAACCGCCTCGGCCGCCACGGTGAGGCTCATGGCGTGAAGCTGCCGACGCTCCGGCGCGCCATCTCCGCCGGTGCGCCCGTGCCGGCGAAGACGCTCGCGCGTTTCGTCGCAATGCTCTCGCCTGGCGCGCAAGTCTTCACCCCCTACGGCGCGACAGAATCCCTGCCCGTGGCCAGCATCGGCAGCGATGAAATCCTCGGCGAGACCCGTGTGCAGACCGACCTCGGCAAGGGCGTCTGCGTCGGCCAACCCGTCACCGGACTCATCGCGAAAATCATCCCCATCACCGATGAACCCATCGCCGCGTGGAGCGATGACCTCGAACTTCCCACCGGCGAGATTGGTGAAATCGCCGTGCAGGCTCCGCAAGCCTCCCGCGCCTACTTCAGCCGCGCTGCATCCACTGCGCTGGCGAAAATCCCGACAGCGGACGGCGGCTTCTTCCACCGCATGGGCGACGTGGGCTATCGCGACGCGCGCGGGCGCCTCTGGTTTTGCGGACGCAAGACGCACCGCGTCATCACGCAGGCCGGGACGATGTTCACGATTCCCTGCGAGGCCATCTTCAACACGCATCCGGCCGTCTTCCGCTCCGCGCTAGTGGGCGTGCCGCGCGGTGGCAATCTGGAGCCGGTGATTTGCATCGAGCTTGAGGGCGAGGCACGCGGACAGGCGGAGGCCAAGCTGTGCGCGGAGTTGCTGGAACTCGGAGCGAAGTTCCCGCACACGCAGGAGATTCGGACGGTGCTCTTTCACCCCGCCTTCCCCGTGGACATCCGGCACAACGCAAAAATCTTCCGGGAGAAGCTGGCGGTGTGGGCGAAGGAGCAACTTGGATGAACGCACTCGTCACCGGTGGAGGCGGCTTTCTCGGTCAGGCCATCGTGCGGGCGCTGCGGGCG
>CAMBZO010000127.1 GCA_945872195.1 Akkermansia muciniphila
TTCAATCGGCGAAGGTCCGCATCCCGCGGCAAACTGTTTTATCGCCTGGTGCAGCAGGCGGTGGCGGTTCCGCCTGCCCCTTACAAAGAACTTTGTGGCGGTAACCCCAAGCCGTTGGGGTAGGTTGAGTCAATTGGCGAGCCCGGTTATGATTAAGCACCTCCATCCGGCTGGAACACGGCTTTCGCCCGGCGATTTCATGCGGGCCAATTCAATCTTTACAGCCGCCCGTGCCACATTACTCTGCGCCCCGACTTCAACGAACTATGCGTATCCCATTGATGATCGCCCTGACTGTGGCCGCCACCGTGCTGACTGGCTGCGGCGGGGTGGAGCGCAAGCTTGGCCGCGGCATGAACAACTCCATGGAGATTTTCCGCGGTGGCGAGTTGCGCCGCTCCATTGAGCAGGCCGGCCTCTGGGACGGCGCCGACGCCGCCTTCAGCACCGGTCTCGTCCGTGGCATGGGCCGCACCATGGCCCGCACGGCTGTCGGTTTCAGTGAAATTATTACCGCCCCCTTCCCGCCCTACACCCCGTATTCCTTCCCGGAGAAATGGTTCCGCGACCCCAGCAACAAGCTTCGCGGCGAGCCGTTCTCCGTGAACCCGGTTTATCCGGACACCTACCAGCCACGTCTCTTTAGCGATACTATCTTCCACACCGACTCGCGCATCGGCTTCTCCGGCGGCGAGATAGCGCCCATCATCCCGGGCAGCCGTTTCCGCGTGTTCGAGTATTGAGCAACACTGCTTTCCTCCGCGCCGGCACGTGAGTGCTGGCGCGTTTTTGTTTTGAGCACAGCCATTCGCCAGTCGCCCGCCAAGGTCAACCTCCTGCTGAACATCCTCCGCAAGCGCGAGGATGGCTTCCACGAGCTGGAGTCCGTCATGCAGCCCGTGCAGCTCTGCGACCGGCTCGAGGCGGCCAAGGCAACTGCCGGCATCACCCTCACTTGCAGCAACGCCGCGCTGCCCGTGGACGAAACCAATCTCGTCCACAAGGCTGCTGCCGCCTTCCTCAGCGCCGCCGACATCAAGGGCGGCATCAAAATCCATCTCGAGAAAACCATCCCCCTCGCCGCCGGACTCGGTGGCGGCAGTGGCAACGCGGCGCACACGCTCGGTGCGCTCAACGAGTTGTTCGACCTGCCGCTCAGTTCAGCCCGGTTGCAGGAACTCGCCGCCGCGCTTGGCTCCGACGTGCCCTTCTTCCTCCAGTCCCAGCCCGCGCTGGCCTACGGTCGCGGCGAGCTCATCCAACCCCTCGCACCCTTCCCCGCACTGCGCGGCGCGCACATCCTGCTGATTCATCCCGGCTTCGGCATCTCGACCGCGTGGGCTTACCAGTCGCTCTCCAGCTTCCCCGCCGCGCTCCACGGGCGCGTGGGGCGCGCGCAACAACTCATCGAGACACTCCGAGGCTCCGACCTCGCCGCTGCCGGACGCTATTTTTACAACTCGCTCGAAGCCCCCGCGCTGCCCAAGCACCCGCTGCTCGCTCTGTATCAGGATTTCCTACGCGCCAGCGGCGCGCCCGCCGTGCTCATGTCCGGCAGCGGCTCGACGACTTTCGCCATCACTCCCACCCGCGAGTCAGCCGAACGCCTTCGCGAACGTTTCCAATCCAAGTTCGGCCCTGCTGCGTGGACAGCGGTGGCCGCGTTGTGAGGTCCTAAAACTAATTTGGCCGCGAAAGGGCGCGGAGGAAGAATCAACTTCCATCGCGGAATCCAGGTTCACTCCTTCCCCGTCGGCAGCAACTCCTGCATCTGCCGCTGCACCATCGCGCGCAGCAGCGTCGCCTCGATGACGCTCAAGCCCGCCTTCGCGTAATCCACGGTGAAGGCCGGCAGCCACAAATCACTCTCCGCGCGGTAGCCAAACTCCCGCCGCACGCGCCGCTCCAAATCGTCCATGTGTCCCGCCCCGTAAAAGATGCTGATGCTCGCGGGCGGCGCGGCGCGCTTCAACTCCACGCGCAGGTCGCGCAGCACCGCGTCGTTGCGCGTCTGGATGAGCACCTCCATGAGCCGCTGCATATCCTCCGGCAGGCTCTTCATGCGCGAGATGTCGCCGCGGATGCCGCCCAGCGCCTCGATGAGCGCGAGCTTGGTCATCGCCTGAAGTTTGGGATTGCCGCCGACCAGCCTGAACCCGGCCTTGAGCAGCGTGCCGAACATCGAGTTGCCATCCATCGCCTTGAGCAACTGCTCGAACGCCTCGTTCTTGCGCTTCTCCTTCGGCGAGTCCGGCGCGGCGGGCTCGTCATCCTTGTCCATCAGCTCGCGCAGCTCCGCCACCGAGAGGTCGCTGTTGCGGAAGTTTCCGCCCGTGTAATTAATGGCCTCGAGCTGGAACACGAGGCCGAGCGATTCTGCCAAATCCTTTTGCAACGAGGCGCTCCCGGCCGGCTTCGCAGCCGGCTCCGGCGCTGCGGCCTCCTTCTTCGCGACCGGAGGTGAACTGCCCGCCGTCTTCTCCAACGCGACTGTGTTCGTCACCGTGCCCTTGCGCCCCGCATGAACGCCCTCGAACAGCACAAGCGCCTGCGCATCGAGATGCTTCTGAAGCTGCGCGTAGTAATTCGTCTCCCCGATGTGCGACGCGCCCGTGAGCCAGATGACTGGCCCGACGCCGCCCGTCGGCACCAGCTTGCGCACCGCCACCTGCAACTCCACCGCGCCCGTCGCGCCATTGGTCACGCGCATGAACGGCTCGACGGCGAAGCGGACCAGTGCAGAAGGCTTGTTAGCCGTCTGCCCAAAGGCGCACTGCCCAATCAACACCGCGAGGAGGAGCAACCCCACGCCTCTGACTCGCCACAAGCAACACGCAACCCGAGCCGTTCTCCCACCTTGGTATTGCAACGTGTTCATGCCTCGCCCCTCACTTCACCTCGCGCACCGTGACGCCCGCGACGTCCATCGTCCCGTTGCCCGGCATCACGAACATAATAAACGCCTCCTTGTCGGCCTCGAACTTGAACTCGAACTTGAATGCCTTCCATTCCTTCCCGCCGGACAAGTCCTGCTCAACGTAAAACTCATACGGGTCGCCCGGCTGGCGCACGCCCACCTTGAAATCCGCCGAGCCGCGCAGCGAACCCTCGATGGCATACTTCACGCCCTTCTTGAAGACGCGCTTGCCCGAGTAGCTCGTGAGCTGGAGTTGGCCATCGCCAAATTCCTTCACCTCAATGCGGACGGCGGTCACACCGTCCTTCGGGCCGTCCTTGAGCTTCGTGTAAGTCGCACCGAGCGTCGCCCAGGCGGAGTTGTCGTCCCAGCCGTTGGGCAGCCAGCCCTTGATGACCTTGCCGCCCTGCGCCTTCTCCGTGAACTCCCGGCCCTCCGCGCCGAACATGGGCAGGAGGCTGGCGGGTTTTTCCTGCGCGAACGCGGCCAAGCCGGCGAGCAGAAGTGCAAAGAGTGAGGTGCGACGGAGTAGAGTTTTCACGATGGGTTAATGTGGATTGTGTGTCGGCCGTTTCGAGCGCGAAGCTCGCCCTTCGGCACAATCCGGGCAAGCGCAATGACGCCCGCGAAGCTCGGGCAACCTGCGCTCCTCACGCCAGCAGCCACCAACCGCCCAGCACCACCGCCGCCAGCGAGCACGCCGCCAGCATCTGCCGATACGCCTGCGCGCTGCTCGCCGCGAGGCTCCGCGCCGACCAACCCACCAGCGAGGAAAACACGACCATCGCCACCACCGTGCCGACGCCATACGCGCTCAAATACCAGACCGCCTCCGTCATCGTCGGCAACGCCAGCGACGGCAGCACGCCGAGAAAATGAGAGCTGCCCGCCACGCCATGCAACGTGCCGACAGCAAACGCCGCGTGCGTGTGCCGGTGTTCTGACCCGTTGCCCTGCGGATGCGAGTGCGCCGTTGCCCCGTCGTGTGTGTGGATGTGGACATGCCGCTGACCGTCGTGCTGGTGTTCGTGGGTGTGGACGTGACCGCGCAACGCCCGCCGCGCACCCCAAAGCCCGATGCCGATGAGCACCACGCCCACCAACCGTTCGCTCCAAGAAGAAATCGCAGCCAGCGGCAGCCAGTCCCGCAGCAGCAGCGACAGCAGGCCGATGAACATCACTCCGCCCGCGTGCCCGACACCCCACCGCAGCCCGACTTCCCACGCCTTGCGCCGCGACTCCGCCGCGAAGGGCGCGACTGCCGCGAGATGGTCCGGCCCGGAGACGACGTGTGTCGCCCCCAAAAGCAGGCCGGTGAGAACGGAAATCATGTGATGGCGTCAGAGCACCGGCTCCAACGGCCAGCGAGCGTAGAAATGCGCAGTGGTGAAGTAAAGGGGAGAGAGGGCAGAAGACCGCCGTCAGTAGTCAGCGGACAGCCCCCGGCACGCTGGACATCACCCGCGACATCTGACTCCTGACTTCTGACTTCTGCGCGCGCGAACGGCCTTGCGCTCCGGCGCGTGCTGACCATCATCCCGCGCGATGAACAACGAGCCGTTGCTCCAACTCGACCTCCCCGGCGTCCCCAAAATCAAGAGCGGCAAGGTCCGCGAGGTCTTCGACCTCGGCGACCGCCTGCTCTTCGTCGCCACCGACCGCATCTCTGCCTTCGACTGCGTCATGCCCAACGGCATCCCGCGCAAGGGCGAAGTTCTCACGCAGCTCTCCCACTTCTGGTTCGGCCAGACGGAATCGCTCGTGCCCAACCACCTGCTCGCGAAGGCCGACGAGCCGTTGCCGCCGCCGCTCCAGCCCTTCGCCGCGCAGCTCGCGGGCCGCAGCATGATCGTGAAGAAGGCCACGCCACTGACCATCGAGTGCGTCGTGCGCGGCTACCTCGCGGGATCGGGCTGGAAGGAATACCAGCGCAGCCAGACCGTTTGCGGCATCCCGCTTCCCGCCGGTTTGCAGGAATCTTCCGAGCTGCCCGCACCCATCTTCACGCCCGCCACGAAAGCCGAGACCGGGCACGACGAGAACATCCCCTTCGAGACCGCTGCGCAGCTCGTCGGCGCGAACATCGCAGAGCGCGCGCGCGACCTGAGCCTAAGCATCTACAACTTCGCCCGCGACTACGCCCGCCAGCGCGGCATCATCATCGCGGACACGAAGTTCGAGTTCGGCCTGTTCAACGGCGAGCTACTGCTCATTGACGAAGTGCTCACGCCGGACTCTTCGCGCTTCTGGCCAGCGGACAAGTTTCAGCCGGGCCAGGCCCAGCCGAGCTTCGATAAGCAGTTTGTGCGCGACTACCTCGAGACGCTCACGTGGGACAAATCGCCACCCGCGCCGTCGCTGCCCCCCCTCATCGTCTCCCGCACGCAGGCGAAGTATCTGGAGGCGTATGAGCGGCTGACGGGGAGGAATCTGTGATGTGGGCGCGGGAAGTAATGAGTGCTTAGTCCCACGCGCTCCATGCTGACCTACGAAGAAGCCCTCGCCCGCATCCTCGCCGCGCTGCCCCCGGTCCGCTCAGAGCAAGTCCCGCTGGCGGAGGCCGCCGGACGTTTCCTCGCGGAACCGGTCGTCTCCACGCTCGACCTCCCGCCCTTCGACAACTCCGCGATGGACGGTTACGCCGTGCGCGCGGCGGACGTGATTTCCGCGAGCGCGGAGCAACCCGTCGCGCTCCGGCTCATCGGTCAGGTGGGCGCGGGGCAGGTTTTCAAGGGCGGCGTCAACCTGCAGACCTGCGTGCGCCTCTTCACCGGCACGCCGCTTCCAGCCGGCGCGGACGCAGTAGTGATGCAGGAAGACACGCGCGCGGAGGGTGACACCGTGCTCGTGCTCGACCGCGCGCGACCATGGGAAAACGTCCGCCTGCGCGGCGAGGATGTGAAGGCCGGCGCTGGGCTCGTGACACCGGGCACGCGGCTGGGCGCGGGTCATCTGGGTTTGCTCGCCGCCGTGGGCACCGCGCGGGTGCGCGTGGCTCGGCGACCCCGCGTCGCGATTGTGGCGACCGGCAGCGAGCTGCGCCCGCCGGGCAAGCCGCTCGCGCCCGGCCAGATTTACGAGAGCAACCGCACGATGCTCGCTGCGATGCTCACGGCCTGTGGCGCGGAGGTGCGCCCGCTGCCGCTCGTGCCGGACACGCTCACCCGCACGCGCAACGCGCTGCAACGCGCCTTCGCCGAGAACGACGCGGTGGTGACGAGCGGCGGCGCGTCGGTCGGGCAACTGGACTTCGTGAAGGCCGCGTTCACTGAGTTGGGCGGCAGCCAGGAGTTTTGGAAAGTCGCCATCAAGCCGGGCAAGCCCTTCGTCTTCGGCACGCTGCAAGGCAAGCTCCTCTTCGGCCTCCCGGGCAATCCGGTGTCCGCATTCGTCACGTTCCTGCTGCTGGTGCGCCCCGCGTTGCTGCGCTGGCAGGGTGCGACGGAGGTGGCGTTGCCCGCGCATCCCGGCACGCTGGTCGAACCGCTCGTGAACCGGGGCGACCGCCGGCACTTCGTCCGCGTGCGCGTGGATGCGGAAGGGCGCGTCCACTCCGCCGGCATTCAGGCATCGCACAGGATGCACTCCCTCGCGGCGGCCAACGCCCTTGTGGACGCGCCGCCGGCGACGACGCTGGCAGCGGGGGCGACGGTGCGCGTGCTGCGCGTCGATGGGCTATAGCCCGGACAGCCCTGTCCGCGCCGCGTATTTTTCCTCGCTTCAGTTTCAATCCGGGTCAATAAAGCCCCGAACCAAGCGTCAATAGCTGACTCGTTCGCAAACTGTCATCACATGAAACTAAAGTCCCTCCTCGCCGCCGGCTTGTTGCTGGCGGTTTCCGTCTCCCACCTGACCGCCGCCGGCTTCGAGCTGAAGGCTGGTGAGAACGTCGCCCTCATCGGCAACGCCCTCGCCGACCGCATGCAGCACCACGGCTGGCTGGAGACGCTCGTCCACGCCAAGCTCCCCAAGCACAACCTCGTCTTCCGCAACCTCGCCGCCGCGGGCGATGAGGTGGCCGGCTTCACCGAGAAGCCCGACGCGAAGTTCCGGATGCGCTCGGAGAACTTCGGCACGTCCGATGACTGGCTCAAACGCACGCAGGCCGATGTGGTCTGGGCGTTCTTCGGCTACAACGAAGCCTTCGCGGGCGAGGCCGGGCTGGGGACGTTCAAGACCAACCTCGTCCGCTTCATCCAACACACCACCGGGCAGAACTACAGCGGCAAGGCCAACGCCCGACTCGTGCTCTTCTCCCCCATCGCCGCCGAGCCGAGCAGCGACCCGAACCGCCCCAAGGCCGAGCCGCTCAATGCCAACTTGAAGCTCTACACCGCCGCGATGGCCGAAGTGGCGAAGGCGAACAACGTGCCGTTCGTGGACCTCTTCGCCAGCTCCGCCAGCCTGTTCGCCCGCGCGAAGCA
>CAMBZO010000128.1 GCA_945872195.1 Akkermansia muciniphila
CCTGATGCGACAGCTTGAGGCTCGCGCTGAACTTGTTCGCGGCGAAGCTCATCAGGTCGCTGCTGAAGCGGTCGTGGCCGGCCTCCACCGGCGTGTGCGTGGTGAAGAGACATTGCTGCTTCGTCTCGGCCCAGGCTTGGGCGAAGGGCTTGCCCTCGGCCATCTTCTCGCGCGCGAGCTCGAGCGTGAGGAAGGCCGCGTGGCCCTCGTTCATGTGGAAGGTCGAGGGTTGCAGGCCCAGCTCGCGGAGCAGGCGCACGCCGCCGACGCCCAGGAGAATCTCCTGCATGACGCGCGTGGTGGTGTCGCCGCCATAGACGCGCAGCGTGAGGTCGCGCTGGTGCGGCTCGTTCCCGGGCAGGTTCGCGTCGAGGAGATAGACCGGGCAGCGGCCCACGTTCGCGCGCCACGCCTTGAAGCTCACGGTGCTGGCGGCGACCTTCACCGTGCAAACCAGCGGGTCGCCGTTGGCATTGAGCACGGGCTCGATAGGCAGGTTCTGAGGCTTGAGCTGCGAGTAAAATTCCGTCTGCCAGTTGTCCGCGTTGACGGTCTGCTGGAAGTAGCCTTCGCGGTAGAAAAGCGTGATGCCGACGAAGCCAAGTCCCAGGTCGCTCGCCGCCTTCGCGTGGTCGCCGGCGAGCATTCCGAGGCCGCCCGCCGCGATGGGCAGCGTCTCGTGGAAGCCGAACTCTGCGCTGAAGTAGGCGACGGGATGCTTCAGCAGCTCCGGGGCGTTCTGCGCGCACCAGGTGTCCTTGTTGGCGAGGTAGGCGTCGAAATTCTTGAGCGCGGTGCGCACGCGGTCGGCGAACTCCGGCTCCTGCAAACGCATCCGCAGCTCGTAGTCGGAGACCTCGTGCAGGATGGCGACGGCGTTGTGGTAAAGGTTCGTCCAGCCGCGCGGCGAGAGGTCGTAAAAAATCTCCTGCGGCTCCTGATTCCAAGTCCACCAGAGATTCCGCGAGAGGCGGTGAAGTCCGGCGGTCAGTTCGGCGAGTTCAGCGGGCGTGAGTGGTTTGTGGTTCATAGGACAGCGTTCTCCAATACGATGCCGGAGATGGGATTTGCCGGCTAGCAGCGACCTTTACGGTAGGGCGGCACGGGCTTGGCCGCAAATAAAAAGCCTGCCCGCCAAGCGCTCCTTGAACCCTCGTGCGGCCAAGTCACGACTCAGTAAGTCGCGCGGCCGCCGGAGAGGTCGAAGACGCCGCCCGTCGTGAACGAGCAATCATCCGAGCAGAGCCACGAGACGAGCGCGGCGGCCTCGTCCACCTTGCCGAATCGGCCCATCGGAATCTTCGCGAGCATGTAGTCAATGTGGTATTGCGCCACCTGCTTGAGGATGTCCGTCTGGATGACCGCCGGGGTGATGCAGTTCACGAGGATGCCGTTCTGCGCGAGTTCCTTGCCCAGCGACTTCGTCAGGCAAATCACGCCCGCCTTCGCCGCGCTGTAGTGCGAGGCGGTCGGGTTGCCTTCTTTGCCGGCGATGGAGGCGATGTTGACGATGCGTCCGTATTGCTTCTCCAGCATGATGGGCACGACGGCGCGGCAGACGTAGAAGACGGCGTTGAGGTTGGTGTTCACCACCGCGAGCCACTGCTCGGGCGTGAGTTCCCAAACCTTCCCGTTCACGCCGGCGATGCCCGCGTTGTTGACGAGCAACTCGATGGAGCCGAACTCCTGCTTCGTCGCGGCGGCGGCGGCGCACACCGCGTCGGGATTGGTCAAGTCCACCGTCTGCGTGGTGACCGTGCCGAGTGCCGAGAGCTTCTGCTGCGCGTCCTTCAACGCGTCCGCGTCCCGATCCCACAGGCAGACGCGCGCGCCGGACTGGAGCAGGCGCGTGGCGATGGCGAAGCCGATGCCGCGCGCGCCGCCGGTGACAATTCCGTGCTTACCCTTCAAGTCGAGTTGGTTCATGGCGCGGTTTGGTTAGCGGCTCGGAAGGCGGCGGACAAGCACGTTCTCGCCGCCGCCGCCGCCAGGGTTGACGCGCCTCTGCCCGCCTCGGCAGAGTCACCGCACTCGGACCATGCAAACTCCAGCCAATCCCGGCATCCGCTACGCGCACACCAACCTCATCGCCAACGACTGGAAACGGCTGGCGGATTTTTACACGCAGGTCTTCGCGTGCGAACCGGTGAGCGCGGAGCGCGACCATCACGGGCCACACATCGACGCGCTCACGGCGATGCCCGGTGAACGGATTCGCGGGCGGCACCTGCGCCTGCCCGGTCACGGCGAGCGCGGCCCGACGATCGAGATTTTCACCTACGCGAAGAACGAACCACTCCTGCCGACCGCGCTGAATCGGCCCGGCTTCGCGCACCTCGCCTTTGAAGTGCCGGACGTGGATGTGAAGCGGCAGGAAATCCTTTCGTGGGGCGGCAAGGACGTGGGCCAACTCGTGACGATTGACATCCCCGGTGCAGGCCGGCTGACGCTCATCTACATGGCCGATCCCGAGGGCAACATCGTCGAGTTGCAGAAGTGGCACTGAGCCGTGGACAATTGGCGAGGGCGGGATTGCCAACGGGGGCTGAAGGAAACATTCTCAACCAATGGCAGCCGCCGCCACCGCGCTGAAGCTAGCGCGCGACGGAACAGTTCAGAGGGGTGCAGGTAGTGCAATCCACTGGAACGGCAATGCCGAGTCCTACTGGCTGATGGGTAAGGCGATGGGCAAAGGCATGGTTGAGCTGGAAAGGAAATGATGAATCCCGGGAGCGAATCGAAGCCTGGAGGCATGGGCGTCTTCAAATACGAGTTATTGCTCCTGTTGACGTCCATCATCTGGGGTGCTGCCTTTGTTGCCCAGCAGATCGCCATGGAGCGGGGACTGGGACCGATGACCTTCACCGGGCTGCGCTTTGCGCTTGAAGGGCTCGTCAAAGGTCCGGCGTTTAGTTCGAGGCTCATGGCTGTTGTGGTCGCAGCAGCTGTCCCACCCTGTCCACCAAACCGAGACAGCCTCACATTCTCTGACTTCCGGGCCCGACCTCGGTTTTAATTCCGAATCTCCGCCGAGACAGCGCGAATTCAGTCCCAGCTCCCGCAGTCGGATTACGCTGATAGCCCGATACAAACCTCAGCACGCCTATGAAGCCCTGCCCTTACGCCTGCCACTCGGCGGAACACACCGTCGCCCGCCGTAACTTCCTCGGTCGCCTCGCGCTCGGGGCCGGCACGGTTGTGGGCGGACTCGGTTCCTTCGCGCAGCCGGCGGTCGCCGCCGCACTCGCCAAGGACCAGAAGCGGATGCTCGTCATCAACATGCATGGCGGCCTCTCGCAGTTGGAGAGCTGGGACCCCAAGCCGGGCACAACGACTGGTGGACCCTTCCGCGCCATCCCGACCAGCGTGCCGGGCATCCACATCAGCGAACTGCTCCCGCACACGGCGAAGGTGATGCACCACCTCGCCCTCGCGCGCGGCGTCAACACGAAGGAGGACGACCACGGCAAGGGCGCTTACAAGATGCTCACGGGCCGCAGGCAGTTGCCCGGACAGACCAACCCCGAAATCGGCGCGGTCATTGCGAAGTGCTTCGACTCGTCGGACAAAACCCTGCCCGGCCACATCCGCGTGACGCCCGGCGGCGGGGGCGGTCGCAGCGCGGACTCGGCTTATCTCGGCCCAAAATACGCCAGCATCGCCCTCGACGGCGCGAAGCCCCCGCAGCACACCATCAAGCCCGACAACTTGAGCGACACCTCGCTCGCCGAGCAGAACGCCTTCCGCCGACTGGCCGATGACCACTTCCTCTCCCGCCGTCGCACCGCGATGACGGACGCCTACGTGCAGAGCTACGAGCAGGCGCTGGAGCTGATGAAGCAACGCGAGGTTTTCGACCTCAGCAAGGAGCCGGCGAAGGACCACGAGCGCTACGGCAAGAGTGACTTCGGGCGGCACTGCCTGATGGCGCGGCGGCTGTTGGAGAAGGGCATCACCTTCGCGCAGGTCTCGCACTCGAACTACGATACGCACAACGAGAATTTTAACTTCCACTTCGAGCAGGTGGGCGAGTTCGACCAACCCTTCGCCACGCTCGTCACTGACCTTTACGAGCGCGGGATGCTGGAGACCACGCTCATCGTGGTGCTCTCCGAGTTCGGGCGCACGCCGAACATCAACCTCTATTACGGGCGCGACCACTGGAGCAAGGCGTGGAGCGTCTGCCTCGGCGGCGCGGGCATCGCGCGCGGCGCGGTGGTGGGCAAGACCAACGCGACCGGCACCGAGGTGACCGAGCGCGAGGTGGACGCCGGCCATCTCTTCCACACCTACCTGCGCGCGCTGGGCCTCAGCTCGAAGGGCAACTTCGACGTGGCCGGCAGGCAGGTGCCGATGGCCGACCCGGCGATGGGGCCAATCAAGGAGTTGCTGGCCTGAGTCCCATGCCGGGAATGGGCTCTCATAGACGCGAATTCGTCGTGCTCCAGTTCCGTTGCTTCCTCCCGTTCGTATGGATTCGTGACTGAGATGAAACCCGACTTCAAAGCCGCTCACGTCAGCGCCGAGTTCGCGCATGACGCGCCGCTCATCACCGGGCGCTTCGACCCGACGGGCAAGTTCGTCTTCGCAGCGGGCGAGGACCGCGCCATCGCGCGCTGGGAGCTGGCGGACGCGAAGAAGAAGACCGTGTTCACTGGGCACGACTCGTGGGTGTTCGCGCTCGCGGTGTCGAAGGACGGGCAGACCCTCGTGAGCGCGGGTGGTGATGACACGCTTATCTGGTGGCCGGCTGCCGCTGAGAAGCCCGCGCCGCTGCGCAAGGTCACGGCGCACAAGGGCTGGATTCGCGCCCTCGCCCTCAGCCCGGACGGCAAGTTCCTCGCCAGCGGCGGCAACGACCGCCTCGTGAAGCTTTGGAATCTCGCCGACGGCAAGCTCGCGCAGGAATTCGCCGGCCACGAGCTGGATGTTTACAGCGTCGCGTTCCATCCCGACGGCAAGTTTCTCCTCAGCGGCGATCTCATGGGCAAGGTGCAGCAGTGGGACCTCGCCACCGGGAAGTCCGTCCGCGTGCTCGATGCGAAGGAGCTGCACTCCTACAACGCCGGGCAGCACGTCCACTTCGGCGGCGTGCGCGGCTTGGCCGTCTCACCGGACAAGCAGCATCTCGTCTGCGGCGGGTTACACAAGGCCAGCAACCCGCTCGGCAACGTCCATGAACCCATCGTGCAACGCTACGATTGGGAGACGCACAAGCTGCTGAAGACACACCTCGCCGACGGCCTAACGAACTCGACCGTGTGGAACTGCCTCTGCCATCCCGACGGCACACTCATCGCCGGTTGCGGCGGCGGCAGCGGCGGGCACCTGCTCTTCTGGGGCAAGGACGACGAGAAGCCCGCGCCCGCCTTCAAGCTCCCCGACATGGTGCGCGAGCTGGACCTGCACCCGGACGGCCTCCAAATCGCCACCGTCCACCATTCGCGGAAGCTCCGCGTCACCAAGCTCGCCCCGAAGCCGCCCGAGCCAGCAAAAAAGGCGTGAGGCCAAACTACGAAGTTGAACGACCCCAACCCGGAGCGCATCCTACGCCCGGTGATAGAAACTGAAGAGCATCGTTGAACCCATGAAAGACACCGTCCGTATCCTGCCCCCGACTCAACTCGCTGGGAAAGAAGTCGTCCCTCTCTCTCGCCCGGTTAAGCCGGTCACCAAGGAAACTGTCCGCCTCGACCGTCTGGCGCCGAAAACCGGCCCTGGAGAGGGCGTCAGCCTGGAAGGTTATTTGAAGCCGCACGTCGAGCCGTTGCCGCAGTGACCCGGGGCTTTTCATCCCTGGGGCATTGCTGTGCGGAGATGCCGGGTTGACCCGCTGGCCATGCACCTCCTCGTCGAAGATTTCCTCTTCTCCCTGCGGCACGAGCGCGGGCAGGCGGAGCACACGCAGAGGACGTATCAGGCGTTGCTGGGCAAGTTCCTGGCGTGGGCGGGCACGCACGGGCTGAGGAGTTGGGGCGACGTTCACCTTACGCACCTCACCGACTTCCTCCAGCACGAGCGCGACCGGAAGCGGGCCGACGCACCGGATGAGTCCAAGGCGACGTTGAGCACCTCCAGCCTGTATCTGCAGATCGCCGCCCTGCGCGCCTTCTACAAGTGGGCCGAGACGGAGAAAAAGCTCGCCGCCAACCCAGCGGAAAACCTCTCGCTTCCGCGCCGTTGGAAGCTCCTTCCCAAGGCGCTCACGCAGACCGAGGTCGAACAAATCCTCAAGCCCCTCGCCACCGCCGCGCCAGCCGACCTCTGCGACCAAGCCATTCTCGAACTCGCCTACGCCAGCGGCCTGCGCCTCGCCGAGCTACGGAACCTGCGCCTTGAGCAGCTTCACCTAGAGGCCGGCTTCGTCACCGTCATCGGCAAGGGCAACAAGGAACGCGTCGTGCCCGTCGGGCAGTTCGCCGTGGAGGCCTTGGGCCGCTACCTCACTGTCGCGCGGCCGCAGCTCGTCCGCCCCAAGTCCCCCGCCGCCGTCTTCCTCACGCGCCGTGGCACCGCCTTCGCGCACATGACCATGTGGTCGCGCATCACCCGGCGCGCGAAGCGGGCGGGCGTCGAGCGGCACGTCACGCCGCACATGTTGCGGCACAGCTTTGCCACGCACCTGCTGGAGCACGGGGCGGACCTCCGGGTGATTCAGGAACTCCTCGGGCACTCGAGTATCAGCACCACGGAGGTTTACACCCACGTGGCCGGCCAGCGCCTGCGCGAGGTGCATGCGCAGCATCACCCCCGGGCGAAGTGAGGTCGGGGCGGGGGAAGGGGGGGAAGGGAGCAGGTGGGCAAGTGGGCAAGTGGGCAGGGGCGAAGCTCACCCGTCAACCATTACACCCTGACAACGCTCTACAGGACCTGAATCACGGTCTGCGTGACCTTGACCGAGAGTTACTTTGCCTTGAGCACTGGTTACCGGGGTATGGTAGTCGGTGGGAAATGGGTCAGACGAGCGTGGGGAGCATGGCGGGTTAACCACAGAGGCACAGGAAGTAACTCCAGCTCCAGCTCTGTGCTCTCTGTGGCTCTGTGGGTAATCCTCCCGCTGGGGCGCAGTGAAGCGCCCGCCTGCTCACTTTCTCCCCTGCCCACCCGCCCGCAGCCGAACCGCAGGCCGGGGAGGGGGTCGGCTCTTAGCCGTGGTAGCCTTCTTCGCCGTGTTCGGTGAGGTCCAGACCGATGGTCTCGACTTCCTCGCTGACGCGCAGGCCGCCGCACACCGCGCTGACGAGCTTGGCCAGGATGAGGGTGCCCACCACGGACCAGATGAGGACGATGG
>CAMBZO010000129.1 GCA_945872195.1 Akkermansia muciniphila
GGGATGCACTGGGAAAAATTGTTTCCGACGCACAGTGAGCCGCCGGGCTACCGGCTGCGCAAGGCCCGGCCCAAGCAGAAGTTGGGGCCGTGAAAGGAGGGTGACGTTCGCGTGACAGTGGCGAAAGCCCGCCACCAAAACCGCCAGGCATTGACCATTTCCCCGCCGTCACGCTCCCGTCGCCGCAAAGTTGCAATTGTCATCTTTCCCATCACGCGCTGCGTCGGCTACACGAATGGGGTTGAGACTGTTAGCCGTTTCCACCGCTGCCATCACGGCAACGGATGTCTGGGCGAAAATCTTCCGATTCACGCCGCGCAGTCTCGCCTCCGCATCCTCCCACCCATGACCGCCACCCTTGCCCAACCCAGACCCACCACCCTCGGCTCCCGCGTGCTCGCTCGCAGCGGCCTCGCCGAGCGCTACGCCGTCCGCCTCGCGCGTGACCGCGCCGACCTGCACGCCGCGCAGACGCTGCGCTTCCTCGTCTTCAACGTGGAGCTGAACGAGGGCCTCGAAGCCAGCTACGCGACTTGCCGCGATGCCGACCCGTTCGACGAGGTCTGCGACCATCTCGTCGTCGAGGAGCGCGCGAGCGGCGACATCGTCGGCACCTACCGCCTGCAAACCGGCGCGATGGCGGCGGCGAACCGGGGCTTCTACAGCGCGGGGGAATTTGACTTCGCCCCGCTCGCGCCGCTGCTGCCGCAAGTCGTCGAGCTGGGCCGGGCGTGCGTCCACAGCCAGCATCGGAACATCGCCGTGCTCGCGCTGCTCTGGCGGGGCATCGCTCTTTACGCCCGCGAGCGTGGGGGCCGCTATCTCGTCGGGTGCAGTTCGCTGCCGACCGTGGACCCGGCGGTGGGCACGGCGGCGTATTCGCAACTCATGCGCACGCACCTCGCGCCGGAGCCGTGGCACACCGTTCCCGTGCCGGCCTACCATTGTCCGTTGGACCAAATCGCGCCGGAGCCTGTCCGGCTCCCGCGCCTGCTCACCGGCTACTTCTCGCTCGGCGCGAAAATCTGCGGCCCGCCGGCGCTGGACCGCGAGTTCCGCACGATTGATTTCCTCACCGTCCTCGACTTGGAGCAACTGCCTCCGGGCGCACTGGGCTGAACCGTGAACTACCTGCGCTCACTCCTCCGCTCGGCCTGGCGCTTGGGAGCTTTCCTTGGCGTCATCAGCCTAGCGCTGTTGCACGCGGCCTGGCTCGCGCGGGCGGAGCGACGCCTGCCGCGCACCACTCGTTGCGCTCGCTGGTCGCACCGCTGGAGCCCGCGTGTCCGCAGGTGCCTCGGTGTCACGGTCGAGCTGCGCGGGCGCGCGCCGGACGGCGGGATGCTGATCTGCAACCACGTCAGCTATCTGGACATGCTCGCGCTCACGGCGGCGACCGAGATGGTGTTCCTGTCGAAAGCCGAGGTGCGCCGCTGGCCGTTGCTCGGGCAGATTGCCCACGCCGGAGGAATGCTCTTCGTGAACCGCGAGCGGCGCGCGGACGTGGCCGACCTCGGTCCGGCGTTCGAGTCGGTCATTGAGGAAGGCGTCGTGCTCACGATGTTCCCGGAGGGCACCAGCACCGGCGGGGACCGCGTCCTGCCCTTCCACAGCTCCCTGCTCGCACCCGCTGCGCAACACGGCTGGGCTGTCACGCCCGCGTGGATTGGCTACGAGGTGGAAGGCGGCTCGGTCGAAAATGACGTCGCTTACTGGCGCGATATGACATTCCTCCCGCACTTCCTGAACCTGCTCGGAAAACGCCGCATCCACGCCGTCGTTCATTTCGGCGAACCGGTGCGCAACTCCGACCGGAAGGCCCTCGCTCGCGAACTCCACCGGGCCGTCATCAGTCTCTCGCAGCCGTGCCAAGAAGCGCCCGCCGTTGCCGGTGCGGCGCTCTGTGCCGGGGACTAATCAGGACAACGGATTCACGGACGGAGCTGCCTCGGCTGAAGGCGCGGGCGCCGGAGCGGGTGGAGCAACAACCGCAGCGGGAGCGGGCACAACCTCCACTGGTTTCGACTTCACGGCCTGCTTGCGCGGGGCGGGCTTGGGCTTCGCGGCGGGGGCCACCGTTTGCTGCTTCGAAGCCTGACGTTGCTTCCTCAACTCGGCGAAAGCTTTCTCCAGCTTCAGCGCCTTCTTCGCGGACTTGGCGAACGTCTTGGCCGCAGCCGCAACCCTCGCCTGCGCGGACTTGGCGGCGCGCTTGGCGGACTTGGCCTGCTTGCGCGCAGCCTTCACGGCGGCCTTCGCGTGCTTCGCGGCGGCGGTGAGCGCGGCGGACTTCGTGTCGGCGGCGTGGAGGGCAAGCCTGGCGGTCTGAGCGGTCTCACGCGCGGACCCAACGGCCCGGGCAAGTTTTTGGGTTTCAGTCATACTCTGCGTTGTAACCCGAAAGTGAAAAGTGTCAACCGACGTTTCTCTGACATTTCCCGTCCGAGGGGGCGCCTCGCAGCACTGCAGTGCTCCCGGCTAGCGCAGTTCCCAACGCAGCCGGCGCAATCGTCGCCCCGAGACCCGCAGGCGAAACGTGTTCCGCAGCCAGCCGCCGGAGCGAATCGTCTCGTCTCGAAACTGTTCGATGAGGATGTAAAACTCCGTCGCGTCGCGCGTCTGGCCCAACTCCCGGATGAGCGCGAAGTCGCGATGGAAGAATTCGTGCCGCATCAGCCACACGCACGCCGCCACCGGCAGTGACTCGCGGGGCAACGCGCGCCAGAACACGCGGCGGAGGTAGGCCGGTTCGTCGCATTTCCACTGCGCCATCGCCTGGTCACGGAAGCAAGGCAGTGTGGGGTGGAGTAGGACCGTGGCCATGTGCCAGTCGAGGAAATCTTCAGCCATGTGAAAGCATGGTTATGCCAGCACCGCGTCGGCGAAATGCGGCACCGAGGTGTCCTCGCGCAATACGGTTTCCTCCCCCGCCAACCGCCGGTGCAACGTCTCGCTCCAGTCTGCGGTGAGGTATCGGTAGAGCCAGCCACCGGTGCGGCGCAGACGGCGATACGCGGCCTGCAAATCGAGCACCATCGTCACGCGGCGGTTTGGGCAGTTCAGCTCGCCCGTGTCGTGCGTCGCCACCGGCTCGAAGCCCATCACCCGCGTGTGGAAGAGATACGGGCTGTGCTGCTCGTCCTCGAAGATGTCCGTGACGTAGTGCGTGTAGCCGCGCTCCAGCGTGTCGCGCGCGGCGGCGCGCATGAGCGACGCGGCGATGAAGTGATTCTTCCGGCGCTCGGGCAGCACGGCAAAGCGGCCAATCTCCGCCACGCGGCTGCGCTTCACGAACTCGGTCACGTCGAAGTTTGTGCCGGGCACGGGCTGGAAGCCGTATCGCGCATAAACCTCCAGCGGCGGGTTGAACAGCACGCGCAGCACGCCCACGGGTTCGCGGTTGCGGCGCGCGAGGAACCAGGCGACATCGAAGCGGTCGAGGTCGTCGGGCGAGAAGACTTTGTTGCCGTCCGCCACCCAGCGCTTCTCGCGCTCGTAGGTGGCACGCAGGACTTGCAGCGCCTCTTGGCGCTCGCACTCGGAGATGACGGGGACCACGGTGATTTGGCTGAGGCTAATCATGGGTTTTCCTTTCGTTAGACCAGGTTTTTCGAGACAGGCGGGCAATCTCACTCATCACGCGGGCGTGCCACGCGCGCACGGCGGAGGCGGTCAGGTCGCGTTCGGCGGGAGGGACGAGGGGTTCTCCAAACTCGATTTCCATCGAAGCTAATTCCGGGATTCGCTCGGCGTCTTGGTGCTGGGGAAAGCACACACCGGCGGGGATGACCGGCACGCCGCTTTGCAGTGACAACTTCGCCGCGCCATTGAAGCCGCGCAGCAGCCGGCGCGGGTCGCGGTTCGTCGTTCCCTCCGGGAAGATGCCCACGGACGCGCCTGCCGCGAGCCGCTCCGCCGCGCGCGTGAAGGCCGGCACGCAGTCGGTGAGCAACGGGCGCAGGACGTTCAGGAAGCGCGGACGCGCGGGCTTGCGGTCGAGCGTGATGACATCGCCGGCGCGATAGATGAACGCGATGCCGGGGATGAGCTTGAAGTTCCAGTCCGCGATGAAGTGCAGCGGCTTGCCGCCGCGCGCGCTCAACAGGAACGCCGGCAGGAAGAGCGCCTCCAGCTTCGTGCTGTGGTTCAGTGCGAGGATAAACGGGTCGTGCTCCGCAGCGATGCGCTCCAAGCCACGCACACGGACGATGCAGTCGCCGAACGCCAGCAGCAGTCCGCGAATCACACCCCGCGCGAGCGGTCGCCCGGCCTTGTGCGGCATCGGCGCGCGCAGGATGTTCCCCGCCGTGAGCGCCGCCGCGTCGTCGAGCCACGCCACCGGCGCGGGCAGCGCGGCTTCACGGATGGGAGTGCGGGCGGTGGTCGTTGGCATGAGCAGATTGCCTTTCACACTGAGTTCACCAGGACAAGATGCGAAGCGCGTGGCGTGGGCGTTACGTTTCCGTGAAAGCGCTGCTTGGTCCCAACGCACTCGCCTTCCTTTGGAAAAAAACAACGGGCCCCGGCGAGGGGAAACGCGGGAAAAGTTCGCCGGAGCCCGTGCCCCGCCACTCAGCGGGGCGGCGTAAAACTGTCCGCGACCCGTCACAAACACACGTCCCTCCGGTCACGTTCGCGCAACGTCTCGCCCCACGCGTGTCACCCGTTCTTAACCCCCGCGCCACACTACCGACATCCGACCGCCGCAGATTCGCCGCCTGCTTATGCCAGCGCCCCGCGCCCAAGTCCTTTTCGCCAGTGCCGACGCCGCCGAACGAGCGCGCGCGGACGCCACCCTCGCCACCTCCGGCTGCCGCGTGTTGTCCGCCACCGACGGCCCCGCCGCACTGCGCCTTGCCCGGACGCGCCTGCCCGACCTCGCGCTGCTGGACCTGCAACTGCCCGGCCTCGACGGCCTCGAAGTCTGCAAGCAACTCCGCCGCGACCCCGCGACGCTGCAGATGCCGGTCTTCATCCTCAGCGTGCGAAACAATCCGACCGAGCGCCTGCTCGCACTGGAACTTGGCGCGGACGAATTCCTCCCGCTCCCGTTCGACCCGCGCGAGCTTGCCCTGCGCGTGCGCAACATGATCGACCGCACACGCCCCGCGACCGAGCCACCCGCGCAACTCCACGTCGGAGAACTCATCGTGAACTTGTCCGCACACGAGGTCAGCGTGGCTGGGCGACAACTCCGACTCTCGCCCACGGAGTTCAAACTGCTCACCACACTGCTGGACCACCAAGGCCACGTGCAGACGCGCGCCGCGTTGCTCCGCCAGGTCTGGGCCACCGCCACGCTCGCCACCGACCGCACGGTGGACACTCACATCCGCCGCCTGCGCGCCAAGCTGGGCCGTCTGCGCCCCTGGATTCACACCGTCCGCAACACCGGCTACTGCCTGAAGCCGGAATAGGTCATCCGCAAGTTACCGGGCTGGTGTGACGGCGGCCCAGCTTCGTTCAGAGATTTGGGTCGTCTGACGGCGAGAGCGTCCAGCAGACCGCCTCGGCCTGCGGGAACCAAGCCTTCCCCGCGTTCGCCCCCGTCGTGCAAACCACCTTCTCCCCCGCCATCGCCTCCGCGTGGCCGTCGGCGAAGACGATGTTGCCCCGCTTGTCATGCCGGGCGGAGAAGCGACTGGCAAAGACGTGTGGCTGGCCGTTGTAGCCGGACTGCGCCGCGATAAACTTCGCCTCGCCCGTCACACCCGACTCCAGCAGGCAGACCGTGCGTGAAGGATCGAGGACTTGCATCTGCCGCGTCGGGCCGGGGCTAAGATTGAGCTTGGAGTTGTAAGCCGTGGAGAACTGCGGCGCATTCAGATAGGTGGCCATATCCAGCTTCGTGGACGGGCAGGTGAGCATGCTGTTCTTGGCGTAGAAGCCGGGCCGCTCCGTCGCGGTCGCGGCGAAGAACGAGGCCGGCCGCTGCTTGAGCAAGGTAGGCAGGGAGTTGAACCACGAGTCGGAATTCGTCGGGTGCGACAGGTCTGTCCACGCATTCGCGCCGCTGCTGCCGCGCTCCTTCGGGAAACGGTCGTCGTATTCGTCGCAATACAGGTTCAGCGCGAGGCCCCACTGGCGCTGCTGGTTAAGGCATTGAGTTCGCTTGGCGGAGTTCTTCGCCTTGCTCAAGGCCGGCCGCAGCATCCCCGCGAGAATCGCGATGATGGCGATGACAACGAGCAGTTCGATGAGGGTGAAGGCGGACGAGCGGAGGCGGGGGGCGAGTTTCATAATTCAGTTAGAAGGCGAGACAGCTTGGGGTGGACCGGTTTCGATCGTGTGGCGAGCAGGTTAAGAATGGGTGAACGCACGGCCGCTCACCGGAAGCCGTTCGTCTGCGAATAGCTCCACGTCGCGGTCCACTTCGCCTGCTGCACCCACTCGGCGTGGCCGTCGCAGAAGTTCATGGTGCCGCCCGCCGGGCCGTGGTTGTCCTCGCGGTCGTCAGGGAAGTTGTTCACGTCCGCCGCGTTGCCCGACGGCAGCGTGTCATCCTCGTCCACCATGAGGAAGGTGGCCGACGGACGGGTCACGGAGTTCGCGGTTTTCTTCGGGCCGTTCGCGCCGTTGAAGCAGCCGATCAACTCGAAACTGACGCCGGAAACTCCGCTCTTGCCGGTGGCATGGACGGTGAGGTCGCGGAACACTTGGACTCCGCTGGGCTTGGTGGAGAGGTTTGTGCGAATCGTGTTGCGCGTCGCGGGGCAGAGGAAGGTGTTCACGTTCGGCACGTAGGCGGGGTAGTTCCACGTTTGGTCATCGTCGCGGTCATCGCGGTCCGAGTTGGGCACTTGCGGCGGGCTGTAGCTGGCGGTCCAAGACGCGCCGCTGAAGTTTCCGCCGAAGTCGTCCGCGTAGAGTTGGCTCCCCAAGCCGAGCTGGCGCAGGTTGCTCAGACACTTGATTCGGCCCGCGCGGTCCTTCGCCTTGGACAATGCCGGCAGCAGCATCCCAGCGAGAATCGCGATGATGGCGATGACGACCAACAGTTCAATGAGCGTGAACGCGGTGGAGCGTGAGGCGGGATTGAGTTTCATTTCAGTTGCCAAGGGAAGCGGGCGGAGCGGGGGCCACTAGCCAAACGCCTGAACACTCGCACGAGGACAACCAACCAAGGCTGCGCACTCCGCCCGCAAAGCTGGCTGAATCTCGCGCAGCCAGGTCACAAACAAGCGGAGCCGGCGTGACGCTTTGACAAACAAATGGGTTGCGCGTTCCTCAGAAGCGCGAGACGGAGAGGAAACCCGTGGCGGCG
>CAMBZO010000130.1 GCA_945872195.1 Akkermansia muciniphila
GCCATCGCTTCGAGTTGCAGCACGCCGGGCAGGATGGGGTGGCCGGGGAAGTGGCCCTGAAAGACCGGCTCGCTCATCGTCACGTTCTTCTGCGCCACGATGCGGTTGCCCTCGATCTTTGTCACCAGGTCCACCATCAGGAACGGCGGGCGGTGCGGCAGTATCTTCATCACCTGCATCACGTCCAGCGTCGCGCCATCACGCACGAGATTCTCGTCGGCGGATTTCGCGGGCGGCGGCGAGAAGGTCTGCACGGCTTTTTCCGGCTTACGCATCTGGGCGGCAATCTGCTTGGTCAGCTCACAGTTCCCCGTGTGGCTGGGACGGATTGCGACGATGTGCCCGAGAAAGGGGCGGCCCAGCAAAGACAAGTCTCCGAGGATGTCCAAAATCTTGTGCCGCACGAACTCGTCCTCGTAGCGCAACGGCTCGGTGGTCAGCACCGCGTCATCGCGGATGACCACGGCGTTCTCCAAGCTCCCGCCCTTGATCAGCCCGTTCTTGTAGAGCAACTCCAACTCCTCGAAGAAGCAGAACGTTCGCGCGTGGGAGAGTTCCTTGGGCCAGGTCTCCGGCGTCACTTCGAGGCTGAAGAACTGCGTGAAGCGCCCGCCGCTGCCCGAGCTCGTGCAGGAAATCTTCAGCCGGTCGTGGGGGAACACCTGCATCATCGTCTCGCCCACCTGCAACTCCAGCGGCTCCGTCAGCCGATACGGCGCGCGCGCCTCCGTCTGTGGCACCAACCCGGCCTTCTCAATCATCCGCACATACTCGCGCGAACTCCCATCCGCAATCGGCGGCTCACTCGCATCCAGCTCGACGATGGCATTGTCCACGCCCGCGCCGCTGAACGCTGCGAGCACATGCTCCACCGTGTGAATCTTCACGTTCCCCTTGCCCAGCGTGGTGGAACGATTCGTATCCACAACGTGCTCCACCCGCGCCTCGATCTCGGGTTTGCCGTCGAGGTCCACCCGCCGGAAGCGCACGCCGGAGCCGGGCGGGGCGGGCAGGAACGTCATGTTGACCCGGCTCCCGCTGTGGAGGCCGATACCAGAAAAGGAGACAGGTTCCCGTAGCGTCTGCTGCTGTGACACGCGCACACAGTAGGCAAATGCCCCGGCACCTAGCAAGCCGGGAGGTCGTATTTTCCCACCCCCGCTTCCATTCCCTCCCACCGCTCCACACGGATATTTCTGCGGCGTGAAGGGCTTGTCTCCAGAATCGGATTTCCGCGTTGACGCTTCCTCCCTCGCGCCGTCATCTTGACCACGCTTGGCACGCACCAAAACCATCCTGTTTGTTTGCACGGGAAACATCTGCCGCAGCCCCATGGCGGAGGGATTGTTCCGCCATGCGGTGAAGGGCAAGGGCGACTTCCGCGTGCTCTCCGCCGGCGTCGGCGCCATCAACGGCCAGTCGCCCAGCACTCACGCCGTCACCGGGCTGAAGCAGCTCGGCATCGACATCGCCAGGCAGCGCAGCCGGATGCTCACGGGCGCGATGGTGCAGGAGGCGGATTACATCTTCGGCATGACGCGCGGTCACGTGGAGGCGGTCACGCTGCTCTACCCGCAGGCGGAGCAGAAGACTTTCGTGCTGCGCGAATTTGATGACACACTCGATTTCTGGGAGAAGGACATCGCCGACCCGATCGGCGGGAACCTCGACGTGTATCTCAACTGTCGCGACCAGATCGAGCAGGGCATTGAGTCCATGCTGCGCGGGGTGGAGCAGGACGGCGACGGAGCTGGCAACGGGCGCGCGGTCACGTGCGCTATCGGTGCGGACCACGCCGGGTTGCAGCTCAAGGAAGCGCTGAAGCGGCACTTGGAGAACCTGCACGTGCGCGTGGTGGACTTCGGCACGAACTCGCCCGAGTCCACGGATTATCCCGACTACGCCAAGCTCGTCGCCGAGCAGGTGGCGGCGGGCAACGCGGACTTCGGCCTGCTCTGCTGCTCCTCGGGCGTGGGCATGAGCATCACGGCGAACAAGGTGCCGGGCGTGCGCGCGGCCCTCGTGTTCGACGAGGAGATGGCCACTCTCACGCGCCAGCACAACGACGCGAATGTCCTGTGCCTTGGCCAGAAACAGATTTCGCCCGAGCTGGGCAAACAAATCGTGGACGCCTTCCTCGCCGCTGAGTTCGAGGGCGGGCGACACGAACGAAGAGTTAAAAAAATGGAACCCAATAACGGATTACGTCTGTCGGCGGTGGACCCCGCCATCGCTGAAACCATCGCCAAAGAGCGCCAGCGCCAGCAGGAGAACATCGAGCTGATCGCCAGCGAGAACTTCACCAGCCCGGCCGTCATGGAGGCACAAGGCTCCGTGCTCACGAACAAATACGCCGAGGGCTACCCCGGCAAGCGTTGGTATGGCGGCTGCGAAAACGTGGACGTGGTGGAGCAGCTCGCCATCGATCGGGCGAAGCAGCTCTTCGGCGCGGAGCACGCCAACGTCCAGCCGCACTCCGGCTCCGGCGCGAACATGGCCGTCTATTTCGCGTTCCTGAAACCCGGCGACAAGCTGCTGACGATGGACCTCTCGCACGGGGGCCATCTCACGCACGGCAACAAGGCGAACTTCTCCGGCAAGTTCTTCGAGATCGTCCACTACGGCGTGCGCAAGGACGACGAGCGCATTGACTACGACCAACTGGCCGCGATGGCCCGCGAGCACAAGCCCAAGATGATCACCGTCGGCGCGAGCGCGTATCCCCGCGTCATTGATTTCAAACGCATGGGCGAGATCGCGCGCGAGGTCGGCGCGCTGCTGCTGGCGGACATCGCGCATATCGCCGGACTCGTCGCCACCGGCGTGCATCCCAGCCCGGTGCCGCACGCGGACTTCGTGACGACCACCACGCACAAGACCCTGCGCGGCCCGCGCGGCGGCCTCATCCTGTGCCCGGCGAAGTATGGGAAGGAGATTGATTCGCAGGTCTTCCCCGGCATCCAAGGCGGCCCGCTCATGCACGTCATCGCCGCGAAGGCCGTGTGCTTCCACGAGGCGCTCCAGCCTGGCTTCAAGGCGTATCAAGAGCAAACCGCCGCCAATGCGAAGGCGCTCGCCGCCGGGATGCTCCGCAACGGCTTCCGCCTCGTCAGCGGCGGCACGGACAACCATCTCATGCTCGTGGACGTCGGCACGCGCGGCATCACCGGCAAGGAAAGCCAGATCGCCCTCGACGAGGCCGGCATCACTACCAACAAGAACACGATCCCCTTCGAGACGCGCTCGCCCTTCCAAGCCAGCGGCGTCCGGTTGGGCACGCCCGCCGTCACCGCGCGCGGCATGAAGGAGGCAGAGATGGCGGCGATTGCCGACATGATTTCCGAGGTGCTTCTGGACTTGAAGAACGTCGAGACCGGGCACCGTGTCCGCGCCCGCGTGCGCGAGTTGACTGCGAAGTTCCCGCTGCCGTATTGAAAGGTGAGGGGCGGGAGCTGGGAAAGCCCTCGGGTCATCAAATACATTGACACCTTCCGGCAGCTCCGACAATTTGCGTGCGAATTAACCGCAAGATTCCCGCTGCAAGTTGAGCGCGGGTCAATCCTCAGCAGAAATTCCCCGGCAGTAGTCACCGCGTTTGATTTTGAACGCACTTCCGTGGTAGCCAGTCAAAACGAAACTCACCGGCAGGCTTCAGTTGCCCGCCAACCAACTCAACTTAGTCCCGTTCCGCTTATGCCACGTATTGCAAAACCGAAGGTCGCCAAGGTAAAGCGCGCCGTCGCCACCGAGACCCCGGGGAGCGAAGTCCCCGGGGAGGTTCTCGCGCCAGCCGCCACGGAAAGCGCCACTGAAGCCGCCGCGCCGCCGGTGGAGTCCATGTTCCCCGCCGAGAACGAAGCCCCCGCCGCCGCGCCCCTCGAGCCGGTGGAGGAGTTTTCACCCGGCACCGGCCAAGCCAGCGCCGCACCGGAATCTGCCCCCGCCCCTTCTGAGCCTAGGCAGCCTGCCACAGAGGACAAGCACCAGCCCAAACATCAGAAGCAGAAGGCGCAAAAGCCCGCCCCGCACCCGGCACCAGAGCGCACCGCGCCCGAGCTGAAAGGCCCGACCATCGCCATCTCGACGCTTCAGGCGCTCTCCATCGCCGAGTTGAACAAGATGGCCAAGGACATGGGGGTGGAGAACTACGGCACCCTGCGCAAGCAGGAGGTCATCTTCGCCATCTTGAAGAAGAACGCCGAGGGGGCGGGCGGCCTCTTCGCCGAGGGCGTCCTCGAAGTCCTCGCCGAGGGCTTCGGCTTCCTCCGCTCGCAGGCCTTCAACTACCTCGCGTGTCCGGAGGACGTTTACGTCTCGCCGTCGCAGATCCGCCGCTTCGACCTCCAGACCGGCGACCTCGTGGCCGGCCAGATTCGCCCGCCGAAGGAGAAGGAGAAATTCTTCGCCCTGCTCAAGGTTGAGTCCGTCAACGACATGGATCCGGACAAGGCCAAGGAGAAGACGCACTTCGACAACCTCACGCCGCTCTTCCCGAACAAGCGCTTCATCCTCGAGACCGACCCCACCGAGCTGTCCACCCGCGTGCTCGACCTCGTCTGCCCCATCGGCAAGGGCTCACGCGGCGTCATCGTCGCGCCGCCGCGCACCGGCAAGACCGTGCTGCTCCAGAAAATCGCAAACGCCCTCATCAAGAACAACCCCGAGGCGTATCTCATCATCCTGCTGATTGATGAGCGGCCCGAGGAAGTCACCGACATGGAGCGCTCGTGCCGCCCCGCCGAGGTCATCGCCTCGACCTTCGACGAACCGCCCGAGCGCCACGTGCAAGTCGCCGAGATGGTCATCGAGAAGGCCCGCCGCATGGTTGAGCACAAGAAGGATGTCATCATCCTCCTCGACTCCATCACCCGTCTGGCCCGCGCCTACAACACCGTGTCGCCTCACTCGGGAAAGATTCTCTCCGGCGGCGTGGACGCCAACGCGCTGCACAAGCCCAAGCGCTTCTTCGGCGCGGCGCGCAACATCGAGGAAGGCGGCTCCCTCACCATCATGGCCACCGCCCTCGTGGACACCGGCAGCCGCATGGATGAAGTCATCTTCGAAGAGTTTAAGGGCACCGGCAACATGGAGGTCCATCTCGACCGCGGCCTCGTGGACCGCCGCATCTTCCCCTCCATTAACGTCGAGCGCTCCGGCACCCGCAAGGAAGAGCTGCTTTACCATCCCGACGAATACAACAAGGTCGTCCTGCTCCGCCGCGCCCTCACCGGCGTCCCGCCCGTCGAGGCGATGGAACTGCTGCTCAACAAGCTCAAGAAGACGCCCAGCAACATCATGTTCCTGCTCGGCATGAACGCGGGCTGAACGAGTCTTCAACTCAAAGACACAAAGGTGTGAGGCTCTCGCGGAGCGCGAGGAAGACCGTCAGCGCAGCCTGTGCCCCCCCCCGATCAGTTCATCCGACTCACCGGTGCGGGCATCAGTTCCTACTCCAGGTCGGCCACGGCCACGGTGTAGATCAACATCCGCGGCACGGTGAAGGCAGCTTCACCCGTGCGCTGCACCAACCCAGCCGGGCCGGTGCTGACCTCGGCGTCTGGTGAGAGCAGGCGGATGGACTTCACGCGCTCGCCCAGCTGGAGCGCGAGCCGGACGGTGATACCTTCGATGGCCAGTGGCTTCTCCTCATGCGGGCCGCGGCCCATCGTGGCGGTCTTCGGCGGCTCCTCGCGGTTGTAGTTCACGAGGTGGACGATGCGCCGCTTCGGCTGGCTGAGGACGGACGCGACGACCGTCGTCGCGCCTTCACGGCGCGTGACCGAGACGAGTTCCTTCCGCCACTTCGCGACCAAGTCATCAGCGGGCATCGCTTCAACTTCCAATCTGGTAGGGCCGCGTTGCGCGCGGCCTTGTTTATCCAGTTCGGCAGACGGGGCCGACCGCAGGTCGGCCCTACCAGCGCTGGTGCTGACCACGACGTGTCGGCTGGCGATCTGCATCTCAGTCACGATGTCGTCCGGCACGATGTCGAACGTGTAGCCTTCCCGCGCGAGCTGCTTCCCGATGGCCTTGAAGCGCGCCACCGGCTCCACGTCCCCGCGCTGCACGGCGCTGCGCGGGTAGAGCAGCAGCAACTCCGCCGCTGGCTGCGCGCCGACGCAGAGGTCGCGGTGTTTCGCCGCGAAGCGGAAGTAAGTCGTCATCGCTTCGCGGCCCGCCGGGTTCTTGAAGCTCGCGTAGAAACCCAACCCCGCGCCGCCATTCGCGATGCCCTCGGCGATGGTTGCGCGCGTGCGCGTCTGCTCATACTTGCCGAGCACGAACGGCCGCGGCCCGAACGCGCCGCGGATGTAGCGCAGTTGCAGCGTGCCGTCACCGAGGTCGCCGTTGGCGAGGTCGGTCTGCGACGCCGCGTTGCCGGTGCTATACCAGAGGTAGCTTTCGTCGCGGCCCCACACATCGCCGGGCAACAGGCAGCGCTCGTCGCCGTTGATTTGATTGAACCCGCCGAGGTGATTCCACTGCGCCACGATCAAGTCCGGCTTGAGCTTGCGCCCGTGCGTGATGAACACATCGTCGAACGCGGCCTTGAGTGAGAGCTGCGTCCACTTCAACGCGGCGAGCTTGTAGGGCGAAGTCATCTTTGGGTCGTGCCACGAGGGGATTTCCTTGAACGCGTGCGCCTTCAAGTCCGCGATGGCGAACTGCTCCTTCATCTGCGCCGCCGTGTAGTTCGTCCCCAGCCAAGCGCGGAACCCGCCGACGCAGTGCGCGCACATGCAGTCGCGGCGATAGTAGTAGTTCGCGATGAGACCGTCCACGCCGCGCGCGATGGCGTCGGTCATCATGGCCTTGAGGCACGCGCGCCAGAGCGGGTTGTTGAGGCAGCCGTGATACTCGGGCCAGCCGCCGATCTTGTAGCTCTCGGTCGTGACGAGCTTGCCCTCTTCGTTCACCGCCAGCATCTCGATGGGGTTCGCCGTGGGTTTCGGGCCGAGCGCCTTCGTGTCCCAGCCGTTGTGATACCAGTCGAAGAAACCCGCGCGCTTGTCCGGGTCGCCGAGGATGAACGTGGTGTTGAAGTGCCCGACGACCTTGGAGCCGCGCGCGTGGACCTCTTCGTTCAGCTTGCGGAAGAACTCGCCGCACTCCTTCGTGCCCTGCACGGGGAGGTGCGCCGGGTAGCCCTTGCCGAAGGTCGTGTGCGCGACGCTGTAGAAGGTGACGCCGTAGAAGCCCACCTGCGCGACCTGCGGCTTGGCCTCACCGATGAAGTCGAGGTATTC
>CAMBZO010000131.1 GCA_945872195.1 Akkermansia muciniphila
ACCAACCAGATAGTCGATGTGGATCTGACCAACCACACCTTTAGTTTCAGCGTCACGCTTCAGTTGAAGGACGTGTTCCGTCATTAATACGGCACCTATGGCTTGGATCAAACGCAATCTCGCGCTGGTGATCGGCATCGTCGTCTCGCTCCTCTTGCTGGTCGGCGCGGGCGGCTATCTCGTCGCCAACGAGGCGCAGGATTACGCCCGTGACGAGGATCTGGCCAAGCTCAAGGTCAAGCTGGATTCGCTCCGGTCCGGCACGTTTCCTAGCGAGGCCAACATCGGAGCTGTCCGCACCAACGTCATTCAGGTCTTGAAGTTCACCGCCGAAGCCGAGCGGATACTCGCGACCGAACCGCCCAAGCTAGCCAACGTGTCGTTCAGTGTGCATCTCCCGCGCGTGTTGGACGAGATGCGTCGCGATGCCACCAATGCGGGCGTCGAGCTGCCCCCCAAATACGATTTTACCTTTGGCGAAGTGAAGGGCATGTCGCGCATCCCCGGCTACGGGATTGAGCCGTTGAATTCTCGGTTGGCTGAGATGAAGACCATCTGCGACGTGCTCTTCAAGGCCCGCGTGCGTGGCATCGAAAGCCTCCAACGGTTGGCGGCCTTCGCAGATGAGCCGAAGGGCCCCGATTTGCTCTTGGACCGGACGGAGCAAACGAATTCGCTGGCCACGGGCGTAAACGTGACCATCACGCCCTATCGTGTTGTCTTCCGTGGCTTCTCCGGGGACCTGGCCGTGGTGCTGAACACACTGTCCGGGACCAAAGAGTTCTTCGTCGTGAGGGAGGTTCTTGTGGAGCCGCTCGGCGGTGCTGGGCTGATGAATCCGGGCCTGATGAATCCAGGCATGATGAATCCAGGCATGATGACGCCGGGCATGATGACGCCGGGTCCATTTGGCGGGCCTGGTCCGGGCGGCGCACCTGGAATGCTGGCCCCTGGCATGACCACCCCGCCCCCGCCCGGTGGATTTCGTCCAGTCGCGCCCAAGGCTCCCGGCATGGTCGGAGCACAGCCGGTGTCCAAATCCAGCTTGGTCAAAATCCTCGATGAGCAGCCGCTGCGCATCACGCTTGTCCTTGATGTGATCAAGGTGACGCGCAAGGCCGTTGCTCCGACGCCGACGCCCCCGAAGAACAATTGACCGCATGGAATTCTTCAAGAATCACTACGAGAAAATCGTCCTCGGCCTGATGCTCCTAGTCATGGCCAGCGGCGCGGTTTGGCTGGTTGTGGAGGCAGGCTCGGTGCAGGACCGGCTGAAGGACTACCGGGGTCTCACCGTTGACGGCAATGGCAAGCCGCCGACCACCCAGGACATGGAGACAATGAAAAGCCTCCTCAACCGCGCTACCCAACCCAGCCAGACCGACTTCGCCAGCGTCCATCGAGTGTTCAACCCGATGGCTTGGTATGTGGACACCAACGGGAACCTCATCGCCGGCACCAAGGTGGGCGTCAGCCAATTGGCGGTCCATTCCATAACGCCTCAGCGACTGCTCTTGGAACTTGTGTCCATGGGAGGCACTCCGGACCGGCCCTTCGTCTCGATCAGTGTGACGAAAGAGTTCGCTCCCACTGTTCCCCTGCAGGCTAAAACTCGGAAAACGTTTTTCGTCAACGCCACCAACACTGCGGCCATAGCCACCAGTGCCAACCCCAACACCCTCGACCTCCAGCGCAAGCTCGTGCTACTTGTCCGCGAGGCTGCGGGCACCCCCGAGAACCCTGAACTAAAGTGCGAACTGCACGAGCCGGGCAAGGATGGCCTCAAGTTCAACCTCACCAAGGCCCAAGGTCACGTCAGCGTGGTGGAATACATCGCCAACATTCAGTATCTGGTGGAAACGAACTTTGCATGGCCCAAGGCGCGTAAGGACACACCGATGACTTTTGCCGGTGACACTAACATTGTCGTTGAAGTCACCGCTTCCAACGTGGTAATGAAGGCTGTCTCAAATGATAAACTCACGACGCTCCCACTGGGTCCCCCGCAGCCTGCGCTCGTGCCTGGCAAGAAATAGTGAGCCAGCCCCACTCCGTTCTCCGCAACCGCACTCCCCATCATGAAGCAACGCATTCTGCTGGCCAGCTTGTTGTGCCTGTTCGCGCTCCCCGCCCGCCCCGCGCCCGCCGGGCCTGACCCCGCGGCCATAGCCGAAGAGGAGGCGCTGCGCCGCCAGGAGCGCAAAATCGTGCTCGACTCCAATCTGGCGCGTGCCCGCGAACTACAGAAGAAGAAGGATTTCGCCACCGCCGCCAAGCTCTACGAGGAGACCATCGGCCACGTCAAGCTGCTGGGCGGCGTCCAGAATGTCGAAAAACAGTATGCCGACGCGCTCGCCGGCCTCACGCACTGCCGCATCCAGTTGGCCACCGCGTTGCAGGAGAAATACCAGTTCAAGGAGGCCGACGCTGAGGTGAGCAAAGTCTTCACCTTCGACCCCGCGAACTCCAAGGCCGAAGAATTCAAGCGCTTCAACAACCATGTGGAGGCCGCCCACCGGGGGCAACTTCCCAGCGCGCAGTTGGTCACGAAAAGGGATGAACTCATCGAGAGTCGCTCCAAGGTCATGAGCCTGGTGCGGGACGGGAAGCTGTATTACGAAGTGGGTGAATACAAGGAGGCCCGGCTGCGCTTGGAGGAAGCGATCAAGAAGGACCCCATGAATGACGCGGCCTTCTTCTACCTTCGGATGATCTTGGAGGCACAGTTCGAGCAGGAGAGCCGGTTGCGCGAAAAGACCTACGGCGAGAGCGTGGTGGAGGTCACCAAAAAATGGAATGAGAAGGGCCGAACCATTTCAGGCGTGTCCAATCCCTACTACAAGACCAATTCCGAGGTGCCGTTCCTGACGCATTCCAGCAAGGGTGCCCAGGCAATCAACCGCAAGCTCGACGAGATCATTTTCCCCGAGACCAACTACCCGGACATCCTCCTTCCGGAGGTGCTCAAGGATCTGGATGACAAGACCAAGAAGAATGACCTGCTCGAGAAAGATCCCACCAAGCGGGGCCTTAATTTCCTCATCAACAACGTCGCTATGGACTACATTTCGGCGGCCGCTCAGCAGGGTGCCGGTGGCGCAGTCGCCGGCCCCGCCGCCGCCCCAGCGCTGGACCCTCTCACGGGCCAACCCATCGTCGCCGCTGGCGGCGCGTCCCAGAAGCCCGACTTGGACAACGTGACTGTCAAGGTCGGCACAGTGCTGCGAAACTTGACGCTGCGGCAGGTGCTGGATGTGATTTGCAAGACCGCCGACGTGAAGATGCCCGACGGGCGGAGCGCCGGATTGAAGTATTCCATTGAGGAATACGCCATTGTCTTCGGCCCCAAGCTCCCGGAGCAGGCGTCGTTGTTCTCACGTATGTTCAAGGTCAACCCGGACACCTTCGTGCAGGGCTTGCAGAGCGTCGTGGCCAATCCAATTCAGGCCGTCACGAGTGCGGGTGGTGGAGCTGGTGGCGGTGGCGGCCAGCAGGGTGGTGGTGGTGGTCAGCAGGGTGGCGGTTTGGGCGGCGGCCAGCAGGGCGGCGGCCAGCAGGGCGGCGGCAGCGGGTTCTCCATCGCGGGGGTCTCGGTCGCCGGCCAGAGTTCGGGCGGCGGCGGCGGTGGCGGCGGTGGGGGCGGCGGTTTGCTCGGTGTTACCTCCACCAATTTGACTTCGTTGGCCAACAATCAGGTCCGGCAATATTTTTTGGCGGCCGGCGTGGTGAATCTGGGGGTGACCAACGGCCCGGATGCAACGCAGGTTTTCTTCAACGACCGCAATGGACTCCTCCTCGTGCGCGCCTCGTTGCAGGATTTGGACATCATTCAGATGGCGATCGAATTGTTGAACGTCATCCCGCCGCAGGTCTTGGTGGAGTCCAGATTCGCGGAGATCAACCAAAACGACAACAAAGCGCTTGGCTTCGATTGGTTCATGGGAAACACCATCGTTGGTCCGACTGCCTTGCAGGGCAATCTGGCTCCGACGTTGCAAGGTCGTCCAAGCCCGGCCAACCCGGGGGGCTTTTTCCCGCTTTCTGGAGCTCCGTTGCTTTCCACGGGGTCGATCACGGATGGTCTGCGCAACAACGCTCCGGCTTTGGCGACGCTCACGGGCATCCTGACTGACCCACAGTTCCGGATGGTCCTCCGTATGATCGAACAGCGAGACGGCACGGATGTGCTCGCTGCGCCGAAAGTGATCACGGTGAGCGGTCGGCAGGCACAGATTCAGGTGACGGACGTGCAACTCATCCTCACCGGCATCTCGCCGGGCCAGACAGCGGGCGGCGGCGGGGGCAACACCGGTGGTGGCATTGGCGGTGTTCCCGGCGGCGGCGGCGGCGGCATCGGAGCGAGCTTGGCACCGCAGACGCAAGCTCTGCCTACTGGCCCCGTGTTGGATGTCCTGCCGACGGTTGCAGCCGATGGCTATACGATCAACATGTCCCTCATCCCCTCGATCACGCAGTTCGTCGGCTACGACGCTGTGCCGCCCGAGTTTGCGGGCGCGATTCAGGTCCAGTCAGTCGGATCAGGCACGGTCGGTGTGCCGCTCACCGCTCAAGTCCCGCTGCCCCGCACGCGCATCCGCCAAGTCGTGACGCAGTGCGTGGTGTGGGACGCGCAGACGGTGATGCTGGGTGGCCTCATCTCCGAGGACATTCAAAACACCAAGGACAAGGTCCCGATCCTCGGTGATCTGCCGCTGGTGGGGCGACTCTTCCGCAGCGAGACCAAGACGAACCGAAAGAAGAACCTCATGATCTTCGTCACTCCCACGATTATTGACCCCGCTGGCAACCGCGTGCATACGGACGAGGAGATGCCCTTCATTCCCCCGCAGGTGAGCTTGGTCAAGTAAGCACTTCCTTTCGCGGTGGTCACATCCCTCAACGAAGGCGGTGCCTTGAGGTCTTCTTCCACCCCGTGCCTCCTCCTCGTGGATGGCCACGCCTACGCTTACCGGGCGTTCTACGGCATCCGATCGCTCAACGCCCCGGACGGCTCGCCGACGAACGCCATCTACGGCTTTCTTAAAATGCTCGCCCGGATGCGTGCATCGGTGGCCCCCACTCACCTCGCGGTGATATGGGACGGGGGCCTCGCTCCCGAGCGCACGGCGGCGCTTCCCGAATACAAGGCTCAACGCCCTCCCATGCCGGCCGGGTTGGCCCAGCAGATGGACGGCATCGTCGAATACCTCCGAGCTGCGGGACTCGCATCGTGGCGCCGCGACGGTGTGGAGGCGGATGACTGGATCGCGGTGGCGGCGCGGCGCGCGGCGGCCGCGGGAGCTCAGGTGGTCATCGCCAGTGCGGACAAGGATTTCATGCAGTTGGTAAACGCCCGCGTCGGGCTGCTGAACCCAGGTGACAAGTCGGAGCGCGTCTGGACGGACGCCGAAGTGATCGCCAAAACGGGCGTCCGACCCGAGCAGATCGTGGATTGGCTGAGCCTCGTGGGAGACAGCGTTGACAATATCCCGGGCGTTCCCGGTGTCGGCCCGAAGACAGCGACCGGTTTGCTCCAGCAGTTCGGTTCGCTGGACGCGCTGTATGCGCGGCTGGCGGAAGTGAAGTCAGACCGGCTTCGGGAAAGCTTGACGGCCGCGCGCGAGGTGATGGCGCGGAATCGCGATTTGATCTACCTGCGGGATGATGTGGGCGCGGATTTCCTGATGGCGGACACAATCCCCGGACCGGAGGACAGGGGGCGGCTTGCGGAGCTGTTTCGGAGTTGGGGTTTCCGCTCCCTCCTAAACGAGTTGGAGGCGCGCCGGGAGCCGGAGCAGGGGGAGTTGCTATGAGCGCCGTTAGCCCAGCCAACAACCGGGAAACGAAGGGGTTCCGTAGTTTGCTCTCCGTAATACTCCGTAGCGGTTGCGGGCAAGAAAGCATGGACATTGAAGCGTCACTTTGTTAGTTCTAAACGAAAGCGTATGTCGCCCGTTTTCCGAGCACTCGCGAGACTGTTTGCCCTGCTACCCCTCTGCTTGGGAGGCGTTGACGCGTTCGCGCAGGGACCGGGGGGTGGCTTCAATTTCGCTCCCCTCGCAGGCGAATACTCACTTTCCGGCGCGCAGACCGGCGACCAGACGCGCCCGGCGCTGGCCTTTGGCGCGTCCGGCGGCTATGTCGTCTGGCAGGACAGCCTCTCCGATGGTGACGGCAGCGGCATCAGCGCGCAGCGCCTCAATGACAACCTCTCCGGCTCGCTTGCTCCTTTCCGAGTGAATCAGATCGGTGCCGGCTATCAGGAACGCCCACAGGTGGCCGTGCTGGCCAACGGCGGGGCGGTCTTCGTGTGGCAGGGCGGCGCGCTCGGTTTCCAAAAAATCTATGCGCGCTTCCTGAATCCCGGCGGCACTTTCGCCACCGGTGACATCCTCGTTGGCGCTGATACCAACCAGCCCAGCCTCACCCCCGCCGTCGCCGTGCTCGCGTCGGGCGAAGTGGTCGTGGCGTGGAGCCGGATGAAAGCCGATGGCCATCTGCAAGGCATCTGCGCGCAGCGGTTGTCCGCCGCCGGCGCGTTGCTCGGGGCCGAGTGGGTGGTGAATCAGGCCAGTCCTTACAACCAAAGCCGGCCGGCGCTCACCGCTCTCTCGGGCGGCGGCTTCGTCGTCGCCTGGGTCTCCGAGTCCGTGCGCGGTTTGGACCCGAACGTGACCGAGACGTTTTCCGACACTTACGCGGTGGATATTTTCGCGCGCCGATACGATGCGGCGGGCACTGCGCTGGGCAATGAATTCAAGGTCAACACGCAGCCGCGCAACTGCGACAGCCCCGCCCTAGCGGCCACGACCAACGGCAGCTTCACCGTCGTATGGGAACAGCGCGCGGCCGAGCGCACCAACAGCCTCGACATCCTCGCCCGCAGTTACGCCGCCGCTGGCGCGGCCGTGGCCGAACCCGCAGTGGTGAACGCCACCACCTACGGAGATCAGTATGCGCCGCAGCTCGCGACGCAGGGGGACACGCATCTGGTGATTTGGACGAGTCTGGGACAGGACGGTTCTTTTGAAGGAGTATATGGTCGTGGCCTGACAGTCACCGGTGCGCCGACAGGTGACGAATTTCGCGTGAACACGACCACGCTAAATCGGCAGTTTCAGCCCGCCGTCGCGGCGGATTCCGCCGGACGATTACTTGTGGTATGGTCGAGCTTCACTAGTGCCGCAACGGGCTGCGACCTCTACGCGCAGCGCCTCGCCTCCGGGCAGGCTGTGCCCAC
>CAMBZO010000132.1 GCA_945872195.1 Akkermansia muciniphila
GGTGTGCCGGATGCCCCGAACCGTGTAAACGCGGAACTCCGAACGACGGCAGCGGATCGACCACTATAACTTCGCGCGCTTCTTCTGCTTCCGTTGCCGCGCGCTTCCGTGGTTTAATCCGCCCGCATGTTTGCCTTGCTCAAGACCGATTCCAAAACCCGCGCGCGCCTCGGCCGGCTCACCACCGCGCGCGGCGTCATCGACACGCCCGTCTTCATGCCCGTCGGCACGCAGGGCAGCGTGAAGGCGCTGGACCCGCGCGAGCTGGTCGAGATGGGCACGCAGATCATCCTCGGCAACACCTACCATCTCAGCATCCGCCCCGGCATGGACATCATCCGCGCGGCGGGCGGCCTGCACGGCTTCATGAACTGGCCGCTCCCGATTCTCACCGACAGCGGCGGCTTCCAAGTCTTCAGCCTCGCGAAGATTCGCAAGGTCCGGGAGCACGGCGTCGAGTTCCGCTCGCACCTCGATGGCTCAAAGCTCTTCCTCGGCCCGAAGGAGGCGATGGAAATCCAGCGCTACCTCGGCTCCGACATCGCGATGATTTTCGACGAATGCCCGCCGCACGACGCGCCCGCGAAGGACCAGTTGCTCGCCGTCGAGCGGACCATTCGTTGGGCGAAGGAATGCCGCGAGCAGCCGCGTGCGCCGGGCCAGCAGGTCTTCGGCATCGTGCAAGGCGGCAGCAACCCGGAGCTGCGCGAGCGGTGTGCGAAGGCCATTACCGCTTTGGATTTTGACGGCTACGCCATCGGCGGCGTGAGCGTGGGCGAACCGGAGCCGGAGATGATGAAGGCCGTGGAGCAGGCCGAGCCGTTCCTGCCCGCGAACAAGGCGCGCTACGCGATGGGCCTGGGCACGCCCGCGCAGCTCGTGGAGTTGGTCGCGCGCGGCGTGGACATGTTCGACTGCGTGTTGCCGACGCGCGTGGCGCGGGGTGGCACGGCCTATACGCGCAAGGGCAGTTACGCCATCAAGGGCGGCGCGGTGAAGGCGGACTTCGGGCCGATTGAGGACGGCTGCGATTGCTTCGCCTGCCAGCGCTTCTCCCGCGCCTACATTCGGCACTTGCTGAATGTGAACGAGATTCTCGGGCTGCGCATGGTGAGCGTCCACAACAGCCACCTGTTCCTCGCCGTGATGGCGGACATCCGGCGGCATCTGGCGGCGGGGACGTTCGGCGAGTTCCGCCGGGAGTTCATCGCGGGCTACGTGCCGTCGCGCAAGGTGCTCGCGGCGCGGGCTGGGGCTTGAAGGGATTGCCTCACGCGAAGGTCGCAAAGGAATTACCCGCTGGCTTGCTTCTGAGCTTGGTTTTCTTTGCGCCCTCCGCGTCCTTTGCGTGAGGCAGTCGGGTTTCAACCGCCAAGCTCAAACAGGTGCCGGCACTGGAGCAGGAAGGCGAACAGCCACACCAGCCACGCGCCGCCTTGCCAATAAAGCCAGACTGTCACCGCGCTGTGCAGCGCGCGGAAGAACACGAGGCCCAAGGCCAAGTCCCACGTGATGGCAGCAGCAACGCTCTGCAGCTTGAGTGCGAACACGAGCAGCCCAAACAGCACCACACCGACGCCCGCCGCCTTCGCGTTGGGCAGCAGGCGCACGCAGAACGCGAAGGGCGCGAAGCAGAGGAAGAGTTGCTCCAGCGCGAGGTTGAACAGGATGTGCTCCGCGAACTGGCCGGGGTTGCGCGGGAAGTCCGTGGGCGCGAGTTGCCGCAGCGTGGCGTCGCCGAAGTGGAACGAGAGGGTCGCGCCGACCAATCCCATTGCCCCCGTGATGAGCCACAGGCGCGGAGACACGCGCCGGGGAAACACCTCGCGCTGGCCGTGCCGCTCGTGCCACGCGAAGACCGCAGCCCACATCACGAACGCCGCCCAGCCAATGACCGCCACGTAAAACCAGACCGCATCGGGGCGTTGCCCCCAGTGGGCGAGGCGGGGGTAACAGGCGAGGGCGGTGAGCGCCGCTGCAATGGCCGCGCGCAAGAGGACGGCGGGTTCGGTGAAGGAGCGCACGGGGGAGTAGCCGCCGAGGTCAGGAGGCGGAGCTGATTTGAAGTGCCCGCCTCCTCACGTCAGCGGCTACGCGGAACTACTTCAACCCACCCTCAATCATCTTCTCGAAGTCCGCGCGCGCGCTCTTCGCCAGCGCCGCCGGGCCGGTGAGGCGGACGAAGACGCTGCCTTCCTCGCCCTCGACAATCGCGCCGAGCAGCGCGAAGCCGGGCTTGAGCGTCGGAGGTGTGCCGGGCGTGCCGCTCTTGTAGGTGCCCTCCGCGGAGACGTAGGTGACCTTCACCTTGCCGACGGTTTTCTCCTCGGTCTTGGCGTTGATTTTGTCGCGGCCCTCCTCGAACTGGCCGAACCAGCGGTCCACATTCGCCTTCGTGCCGCCGCTCTGCGGGCCGAAGAAGAAGAACACCACCTCGCCCGGTTCCTTCGCGTCCTTCGCCGTCACCTTGAGCTGAGCCTTGCGCATGCTGCCTTCGGGGAGGCCGACGGATTCCCACGCAGCGGGGCGCTTGAAGGTGAACTCGCTGACTTTGAAAGTCTCGGGGCCGGCGGCGTGGACGGTGGAGACGAGCCAGAGGGCAGAAAGGCAGAGCAGGGCAGGGCGGATCAATTTCATGCGCGTTCTGGTAGCGAAGCGCGCGCGGCAAGGCAAGCACCAAGGCCGCACTCAGGTGAACTTCTAGTTGCCCCCCGTCAGCGAAGGCGACGACGTGAGCGTTGGCCTCCGCCGCACCATCCCTGTGACCGACCTCCATCGAGCGCGGGATCGGCGGGGGAAAGAGTGACGCGCTTCCGGTCAGCGGGTCGGCGGGTGAGACTCAGTCCCGCCGACGGCGCGGGGGACGGTGAGCAGCTTGCTCAGCACAGTAAACACCGTCTCGGGCGAGAGCCGTGCGAGGCCGTCGGAGTTGCGCAGGACGCGGAAGGCCGGGCTGCGCGGGCACCAGATGGATTCGTTTGTTTCAGCCCAGAGTGCGAGGCCGGGCAGGCCGACGGCAGCGGCAAGGTGCGTGATGCCAGAATCGTGGCCGACGAAGCCGAGACAGGTCTGAAGCATTCGGGCGAGCTCGGGGAGCGGCTGGCTTTGCGCAAGCCGGACACGGGAGGAGGGCAGGGGAGCGGCGAGTTCAGCGAGTCGATTTCCCTCCGCCTCGCCGCCGACGAGCAGGACATTCCAGTGGGTGCCGGACATGACGTGGGCCAAGAGCTTGGCCCACTGTGGTGCCGGCCAGTTCTTCTTTTCGCTGCCGCTGCCCGGGTGGACGGCGAGCAGTGGCGAGGCAGCAGAATCGGAGTTTTGGAATCGCAACTGCGGCAGAGGGTCGGCGTCGAAGATGGCGAGGCGCTCGAGGGGCTTGAGAAGGACTTCGGTGGCGTGGAGCGGCTTGGTTTCATCCGGTCGGTGCGGGCCCGCGAGGAATTGCGCCTTGCTGCAAGCCTTCACGTTCTCTGCGAAGAAGCCGTCGGGGTCGTAGAGGTAGGAGATAATGATGTGGAAGCCGGAGAAGTAGTGGCCCATCGCGTCGTCGAGGTCGCCCCAGTCGGCGAAGAAGCCCGCGAGCGCGCGGGCTTCGACGGGACGGACGGCGTCGGCGAGGCCGCCGTGCAGGGCGAGCGAGGCGATGTGCGGGTAGCCGAGGACTTCGAGATGCGTGTCGGGGAACCGCCGCCGCAGCGCCGCGAGCACCGGCAGCGTGAGGATGAAGTCCCCGATGGCTCCGCCGCGGATGATGAGGATTTTGCCTTTTGTCGGCACGCGGAAACTTTAGCGCAATCGGCCGTTAGAGGGCACGAAAATGGTTTGTGCCTGTTCCCTGGGTAGCACCCGCGTCTCGCGGGTTGGCGTCGCCGTCCCGGCGACGACCGCGTGGCACCATCCAATCCAAAGCGGTCGAAGTGAACGGAAGCAAGATGGAGTCACGAAGTTCCCGGCGGGACGCCGGGAACAACCCGCGAGACGCGGGTGCCACCCGGTTCAACGAAACACCGTCGCCCCCAGTCCCGCCACGAGCACTCCCAGCGCGAGGCGCAGGGCGCAGCCGATTTTCACACGCGTGTCGGTGGCGGTCTTCCACTCGATGAGGTCACGACAGCGCCACGGCGAGACGGTGAACCAGATGCCGGCGATAATCCAAAGGTAGGCCCACACGCCCAGCACCCAGCGCCAGTCCGAGACCTCCCAGCGCTGCGCGTCGAGCACCAGCTTGGCGAGCAGCAGCAGCACAAGCGCGAGACCGCGCACGGCGAGGAAGTCTTTCAGGAAGATGCACGTGCCCAGCCCCAGCAAGCCGAAGCCGGCATACATGATCGGCTTGAAGGCGCTGAAGTCGGCGATGTTTTCCTGCTTCACGTGCCAGAGGAACCAACCGGTGGCGATGGCCATGAGCACGTAACCAGCGCCGGTCTGGCGAGGGAACTTGCGCAGCGCGTCGCGGAACGCCCCGGGATTCGCTAAGCCGTAGAGCTGCGGGATGGCGACGCCGAGGCCGAGAGTGATGCAGAGGGTGGAGAGGGTCATTTCGTTTTGGCCACAGATTTACACAGATGAAACACAGATGGGAGGGGAGGAGATTTATAAGGAGAGCCGGAAGGCAGGAACGGGAGCTCGTCCGGGCGCGTCTTTGCAGTTCTTCCTGCTTTCCTGCTCTCCTTATGGAGTCTTCCTGACCCTATCTGTGTTTCATCTGTGTCCATCTGTGGCTCAGAAATCAGTTCAGATTCAAGATGGCCGGGTCGCCGTAGAGGGTGAAGGGCGCGGCGCGGACGATGCGCACATCCATCACTTGGCCGATGTGTCGCTCGCTGCCATCGAAGATGACGATCTTGTTCGAGCGCGTGCGGCCTTCGAGGCGGGCGGCGTTCTTGCGGCTCGGGCCTTCGACGAGGATTTGCAGCACGCGGCCTTCGCAAACTTTGTGTTTGGCCTCTGCGATTTCGTTGATGAGCGCCAGCAGTTGGGCGTGCCGGGCCTCGCTGAGTTCCTCGGGCAACTGATCCGGCATCGCGGCGGCGGGGGTGTCGCGGCGGGGGGAGTATTTGAAGACGAAGGCGTTGTCGAACTCGACCTCGCGCGCGAGCGAGAGGGTCTCGGCGAAGTCCGCCTCCGTCTCGCCGGGGAAGCCCACGATGATGTCGGTGGTGATGCCCATCTCCGGATTCACGGCGCGGAGTTGACGGATGATTTCGAGGAAGCGGGCGCGAGTGTAACCGCGGTGCATGAGCTTGAGCATCCGGTCGCTGCCAGACTGCACGGGTAGGTGCGCGCTTTCGACGAGCTTGGGCAGGCGCGCGTAGGCGGCGACGAGGTCGGGGCCGTAGCCCTTCGGGTGGGGTGATGTGAAGCGGATGCGCTCAAGGCCCTCGATGGCGTGGACCGCATCGAGGAGCTGGACGAAGGGGCTGAGGGCAGGTGAGAAAGTGGGAGAGTGAGAAAGTGAGTGTGGCCCGGTTCCGGTGCCATTCTCACTTTCCCACTTTCCCACTTTCCCACTTTCCCCATTTCGCCGCCCGTAACTCGTCACAATCTGCCCGAGCAAGGTAATTTCCTTCACCCCACGCGCCACGAGCTCACGGCACTCGGCGACGATGTCAACGATGGTGCGGCTGCGCTCTTGGCCGCGCGTGTAGGGGACGATGCAGAAGGTGCAGTATTGGTTGCAGCCTTGCATGATGCTGACGAACGCGGTGACGGGCTTGGACTTCGCTGTGCCGTTGAGCAGGTGCTCCTTGATGGTCGCCTCGCTGCCGCGTTCCTCCTCGATGTCCACCACTTTGGTGCGGCGGCCCGCGAGCAAGTCATCCACGTAGTCGGCCACGCGATGGAACTTCTGCGTGCCGATGACGAGGTCCACGTCCGGGAGTTGGTCAATGAGTTCCTTGCCCCGGCTTTGCGCCATGCAACCGAGGAAGCCGAGGATGACGCCGGGGCGCTGTTTGCGGAACTGCCCGGCGAGATTCTCCATCTTGCTAATGGCCTTCTGCTCGGCGTTGTCGCGCACGCTGCAGGTGTTGAGCAGCACCACATCGGCGGCGGCTTCGGAGGGGGCGAGGGAATAGCCCTTGGCGACGAGTTGGGCGGCGACGGCTTCGCTGTCGCGCTCGTTCATCTGGCAACCGTAGGTCTTGATGAAGACGCTGGGCATGAAAACAAAACGGCGCGCAGGTTAGGCACTGCGCGCCGGGCGGGGAAGAGGAATGTCAGCTACTCGGTGGTGCGCTGCTTGAGCCACTCGATGTCCGAGCCGGGGCCGCTGACGCTGTTGTCCAGGCGCACGACGTTGGGAATCGCTGCGCCGACCGAGAGCCGGGTGTTCTTCCACTTCCGGTAGTCAGCATGGCCGTCCACCCAGCCCATGATGGAGCTGCCGAGGTGAACGGCGGTGGGCAGGTTGTCCGATCCCCAGCCACTCGGGACCGACATGTCCACGGCAAAGTAGCCATCGTCAATGGAGTTGGGATCCTCGTGCAGGAAGACATACTTCTCCGTGGGATTGGAAATCTCAGTGGCCCGCTGATAGACCCTCGGAACGGGCGTGAAGGCCGGGTTGGTGATCATCCGCGCGCTGCCGCTCATCCAGTTGTTCATCGAGACGCTCCGACAAAAGACATCCACGGTGCCGGGATACTTGAACTTGTCAGAGGGGCATTTGAAAACCCCCGGGCTTCTTGCATAGCGCCCGAGTTGAGCATCCATGAAGTAAGCGGTGTTGGTCTCGTCACCGGGCAAGTAGGAGGTGCCGCCCGGACGCATCCAACCCGCGCACCAGGTATTGTTGGTGGTGGTGATGGCCTGCCCATTGCCTCCGCGTGCGATCCTTGAGTCGAAGTCGTCGTAATAAAGTGTCCACGCCAGTTGAAGCTGCTTGTTATTGGACATGCACTTGGTGCCCATGGCCTTCTCCTTTGCCTTGGACAGCGCGGGCAGGAGCATCCCGGCGAGGATCGCGATGATGGCGATGACGACGAGAAGTTCGATGAGGGTGAAGCCAGCCGGGCGATAGGGTGGCATCGCCTTGAGTTGGTTGTTCATTTTCATAATTGTAACTCGCAAAATCCAGGTAGAACGGCCGACCGGGGAACTTAACCAGTCATCCAATCCGCCGCCACTGACTCAGCCAGTGCTCATGGCTTGGCGGCGAGTCTGGCGAGTTGAGCCGGGGTGATGTCACCGGTGTCCTGCTGATAAAAATACGCGATGCGGCTG
>CAMBZO010000133.1 GCA_945872195.1 Akkermansia muciniphila
TCTTCGCCACCGCGAGCGCCGCGATGCCCACCGGGCCGGCACCTTGCACAACGACGGTGTCCTGCCACGCGATGCCCGTGCGCTCGACGCCGTGAATCGCCGTGATGAGCGCGCAGCCCGCGCCGATGACGGACTCGGTGGGCAGGTCGTCGGGCAGTTTAAAAATGGTCGTGCGCGGGCGCAGGTAGTGAAACTCCGCGTAACCGCCGAGGAAGTGCGGCTCACAATCACACGGGTAGCCGATGCCGTAAGCCCGCCGTTGCGCGCAACGCGTCGGCTGCTTCTTCACCGCGCAGTAGTAGCACTGGCCGCAGGACACGGCGGAGTTCCACGTCACACGGTCGCCGACTGCCAGCGGCTGGCCGGACCAATCCTGAGTCACGCCCGCGCCCAGCTCCGCGATGCGTCCGACTGTCTCGTGCCCGAGAATCAGCGGCAGCTTGATGGGCAACTGCCCCTGCCAGAGATGCACGTCCGTGCCGCAGATGCCGGCCATCTCCGTGCGCACCAGCACCGCGCCCGCTTCCACGGGCGACGGCACTTCGTAGGTATGCAGCCGCAGCGGCGCGTTGAACGCTTCGAGAACAGAGGCTTTAGCAGTGCGCATGATCAAAGCAGCTTGGCGAACGAAGTGTGGTGGCTCAACGCGGAAGTTGCGGAGCGCCCGTCTGGCGGATGACTTCGACGGGCCATTGGCTGCCAGCGTGCGGACGCGGCGGCTACCGGGCGGAGTTATTCGTCGGCCTGCTCCGGCTTCGGCTCGGTGAGCCAGTGGCTGGCCACGACGCCGACGATGGCAAACACCCCGGCCACCGCAGCGGCGGTCAGGGCGATCTTCGCCGGGTCCGGCGGCTTCGCGGCCGACAGGGTGAAGGTGAACCACGCGGCGGAGGTGCCGAGGATGCGCCCGCCGATGTTCGCGGCGAAGCTCTCGCCGGTGCCGCGCAGGTGGACGGGATAGACGAGCGGCAGGTAGTTGCCCCAGAAGCTGAAGGTGGCGATGACAAAGAAGCCGCACAGCGCCGCGCCCCATTTCACCAACCCGAGGCTGCCGGCCTGGCCGAGATTGGCGGAGAGCCACCAGAAGAACAGCGTCACGCAGGCGAGCGCCGGCAAGTGGAAGAGGCGCAGGACGCTCCGCTTGCTGACCACGAAGATGATGACGCCCGCCAGTGCGAGGCGGCCCACCATGCCGCCGACTTCCTGCCACAACTGAACCTGGCCGACGTGTTTCTCAGTCTCCAGCCGCCCGGCGGCGGCCACGGCTTTCGCGTCCGGGGCGGGTTTGCCCGCTGCGGCTGCGGCTTGAACCATCGCGTCCTGTTTGGCCTTCGCGGCGACCTTCACGTCGGCCAGGCCGGGGACGATTTGTGGGAGGTGCTGGATCGCGCCGAAAGCCATGCCGTAGCAGGAAGCGACGATGACGGCGGTGACAACGGTGGTCTGGGCCAATTCCGGCGTGAACAGCGCGCCGAGGCTGGCGCGTTTGAGCTGGCCGGTCTCGCGCTTGCGCGCCCAGACGGGCGACTCCGGCAGGAACGGACGGATGAGGATCAGCGGAATAGCCGGAATCAGCCCGGAGATGAGCGTGTAGCGCCAGGCGTCATGCCCGCCGTGGATGGCCGGGAGACTGTTTGCGAAATGCACGCACAGCAAGTAGGCCCCGGAGACCATGAAGCCGCCCACCGAGGAGAACGCCTGCGTGAAGCCCAGCACCTTCTCGCGCTGCGCCGGGTTGGGGAACAGCTCCGCGAGCCATGCCACCGCCGCCACGAACTCGACGCACACGCCGATGAACACTAGGCAGCGGAAGAAGAGCAATTCCCACAGGCTCGTGGACAGGCCCGCCGCCCCCGCTGCGAAGGCGTAGAGCAGGATGCTGAAGGTCAGCACGCGCCGCCGCCCCAGCCGGTCGGTGAGATAGCCGCCAATGAGGCCGAAGATGCCGCCGAAGATCGCGGGGACAAAGAAAAGCGTGCGCGCCCATTCCACATACATCGTGCCGCCCGGAATCCAGAGCGCCACCGCCTCCGGACGCGGCGTGCCCGCTTGAACCAGCTGCTCGATGAGCGGCGCGCTCAGCGCGGCGATGGCCGGCTTGACGATCAGCGGCAGCATCAGCAGCTCGTAGATGTCAAAGGCGAAGCCGATGACGGCGATGAAGCAGATCAGCCACTCGGTCGTGCCGAGCGGCTTGGGCGCGGGCGCTTGCGGAGAACTCATGGTGCGAGATTGGACACGACGCTTGGAGAGCGGACAAGGGTTTTGTTACGCACCCGTATCATCAGCGGAATGGTTGGCTGCGCCCGTTTCCAGCGTAACTGAAGGCATCGGCTACTTGAGCGCCGTGCGCAGCACCGGCTCGAAGATATCCGCCTGGCGCATGAAGCCGAGGTCGTTCGCGTGCGAGGCGTCGGTGGCGCCCTCGGTGTCGTCGCCGTAGAGATGGTCGCCGGCGATGTAGTGCAGCTTGGCGACGCCCTCTTTCTTCAACTGCTCGTAGGCCGCCCGCAGCGCGGCGTGGTTGTCGTCGTGGAACTTCTTCTTCGCGGGCGTGATCCAGTCGTTGGTGAAGCGCCGGTCCTCGACGAGCACGATAGGCGTGTTCGGGCGCGCGGCGCGGAGTTGCTTCACCAGCGGCACACACTTCGCCGTCACGTCGGCGGGCTGCATGTTTGGCAGGCAATCAATCACATACACGGCCGCGTCAATTTCCGTGAGCAGGTCGCCGACGGCGGTGTCCATGCGGCCATTGCCGGAGAAGCCGATGTTCATCACGGGGCGGTCCAATCGGCGGCCGAGGATGGCCGTGTGCACCATGCCGGGGCGCGATGCGCACGCGCCGTGCGTGATGGAGGTGCCGTAGAAGATGACCGGCTTGGCCGTGCGCGGCGCAAGCCCCTCGAACTTCGCGCCCGCCGGCACGCCGATCTCGAGCGACTCGATGCCGTTGTAGAGCGGCAGGTAGGCGGCGTATTCGCGCAGGCCGGGGGCGAGGTCGCTGATGATCACGGCTTCGACCTTCGCCGAGTTGGGCCGCGTGACTTGCACCCAACGCCACTCGCCCTGGTCGTTGCGCGCATACAGGTCAAGGCCGCTGACGCCGGTGGCGGGCATGTGCGGCATCGCGAGGTTCGTCTTCGAGAGCGTGTAGCGGGCGTGGATGGATTTCGCATCGGTCTGGAAGCGCACCATCATGCCCGCGCTGTCGCGGCTCAGGCTCCACACGGCGGGCGTGACCTTGCCCTCGGCCTTCGCGGGGAGGCGGTCGAACCAGCGCTTGCGCTCCTGATCCCCCCAGCCGCGACCTTCCACGCCCCACTTGGTGACATCGTGCCACGCGACCTCGATGGGGGCGGGCTTGGCAGCCGCAGGTTTCGCCGCGGGCTGCTGCTGGGCGAGCAAGGGAGTGGCGAGCAGGAGTGCGACGAGGAGGAATGGTTTCATGGAGTGTCGTGTTGGTTTTGGGAAACTTCGTAATCAGTGATTGAACAAAAACTCCGCCGAGTTCAGCAGTGCCCAAAGGATGTCCTCGGCGGCGGACTGGCGGGTGGCGTCCTTCGCGGTGAACGCCTTCGTGGCGAGCGCGATTTCCTCGGACGTTGGCTTGCGGTTGTAGGCACTGAGATACAAGTCCGTCACGATTTGCTCCTCGGTCGCCTTGCTGGCAGCGAGCAGGCGCGCGCGGCCATCGGTGGCGATGACCTTCGTGTTGAGCTTCGTGGAGTTCATCATGTGCAACGCCTGCACCATGCTGGGCCGGGCGTCGCGCTCGCAGGGGCACTCGGCGCTGCTGTTCGGGCGACCGAAGGCGTCGAGGAACTCGCTGCTCAACATATTGTTCCAAGTCTGGAGCGCGCGGGAGCCTTCCGGGAGACCGGTGAAGGTCTCGCGCGGACCGGTCACTTGCGTCACGGCGTCGAGCAGGACTTCAGCGGGCAGGCGGCGGCGGTAGCTACGCGAGTAATTCTTCGTGTCGCCCACGTTGGTTTCGTTGGCGGCGGAACTGAGCTGGTAGGTGTGCGAGCGGAGGAGGGTGCGCATCAGGTGCTTCAAGTCGAACTGGTGCGCGACGAAGTCCTTCGCCAGCCAGTCGAGCAGCGGCTCGTTGCTTGGTGGGTTCGACGCGCGGAAGTCATCCACCGGGTCCACGATGCCGCGCCCGAAGAAGGCGTTCCAGACGCGGTTCACGGCGGCGCGCGCGAAGAGCGGGTTCTCCGGGTGCACCATCCAGTCCACGAGCGTGGCACGCGGGTCGCGGTCGGCCGCGATGACGACCTCGGGGCCGTCGGGCGCACGCGGCTTCAAGTCCTCGCCGGTCACGGGGTGCTTCATCGCGACGGTGGAGGTGGCCCAGATGTATTCCGGCTCGCCGCTGATGGGGGCGGAGATGCCCTGACCCTTGCGGCGCGTGCCGCTGAAGAAGGCGGCGAACTGGTAGTAATCCTTCTGGTCCCATTTTTCGTTCGGATGGTGGTGGCACTTGGCGCACTCCAACCGCACGCCGAGGAAGACCTGGCTCACGAAACCGCTCGCGTCCTCGGGCGTGCGCTTGTCGCGGAAGAGCGCGGGCGGGCCGGTCTTGTGCGTGCTGCCTTGCGCGGTGAGCAACTCGCGCACGAACTGGTCGTAGGGCTTGTTCTGCCGGAAGGAATCGCGCAGCCACTGGTCCATGAGGAAGACCGGTTTCACGCCAACGCGGAACGGGTTGCCGCGCACGAGATCGCCCCATTTCACGGCCCAGTGGTCGGCCCACGCAGGGTGGGCGAGCAGGCGGTCAATGAGCTTGGCGCGCTTGTCCGGCGACTTGTCGTCGAGGAAGGCCAGCGCCTCCTCCGCCGTGGGCAGCGTGCCGATGGTGTCGAGCGATGCGCGCCGGAGGAACTCGGCGTCGGTGGCGAGCGCCGAGGGCAGGTGGCCGAGCTTCTGGAGCCGCTGATAAACGAGGCGGTCAATGTCGTTGTGAACCGGCAGCGCGGCGAACTGCTCCGCTGGCAACATGCGGTCGCTGGGCACCATCACGGTGCTCACGGCCACGCGCCCGAGGAAGCGCGCGACCACCACGCCTTCGCCGCTGAACTTGCCCACGGTGAGCGCGCCCCCGTCGTCCACGGTGACGAGCGACTTGTCATTCGACAGGTATTCCGCCAGCTCGGTCACATCGCGGACCGCGCCGTCGGAGTAGCGGGCTTGGATGAGCAGCGGCTGCTTCGACTCGCGGCGGTAGCGGCGCTCCTTCGGGAAGACCTCGATGCCCGTGAGCGCCGGCTCGTTCGTGCGCGCGTAGGGCATGCCTTGGGCAATCCAGTTCGCCAGTGTGCGGAACTCCTCCGAGTCGCGCTCGATGCGCAACCCGCCGTCGTGCGGCACGGCCAGCGTGGCTTTCCTCAGCAACAGGCTCTCCTCCGGGAAGGCCGGGAAGACGCGGCGGCCGCGCGCGCCCTTGATGATGCTGTGGTAATCCGCGCGCGGGTCGTAGGCGAAGATGGTGAGCTTGAAGCCGTTTTGCCCGTCGGCCTTCGCGTGGCAACTGCCCGAGTTGCAGCCGGCCTTGCTGAGGATGGGCATCACATCGTTGACGAAGCTGACCTGGGGGCCAGTCCCGGCTGACTTGTCTTCTCCCTCGCCCCCACCGGGGGAGAGGGCTGGGGTGAGGGGGAGGTTGGGCAACACCGTGACCTTCACGCTCGCGGATTTGCCGGCAAACTTCGCGGTAATGTTCGCGGCCCCGGCGGAGAGCGGGCGGACTTTGCCGTCCGGGCCAACGGTGGCGACGGCGGGATTGTCCGAGGAAAACTTCGCTGTCGCTGTCCGCTCAAAGCCGTCGTTGTCCGTGCCTGTCACAAGGATGCGATGCGGCGCGGAGCCGGCGCGGAGCGGCAGTTCCGCCGGGAAGGCCGTGAGCGATGTGACGGCGCGGAGCGGGGGCGGCGCGGACGGTGAAGCCGACTTCTGCGGCTGTGTGCAGGCGGAGAGGAGCGCGGCCAGCACGCCGCAGAGAAAAACTTTTTTAGCCACAGATGAAACACAGATGAAACACAGATGGGGGAAAGCAGATTTATCAGGAAGGCAGGAAGGAAGGAAAAGCGGGTGGCCGATAGCGGCGAATCTTATTCCTGCCTCCCTGCCTTCCTGATTCAGCTTATCTCTGTTCAATCTGTGTTTCATCTTTGGCTAAAACTACTTCCCCTCCAGCTTCGCCGCAGCCTTCCCAGCTTCCCAGAAATACACGCTGCCGTCGTGGCAGCCGGCGAAAATGGTCTTCGCATCCGCGGTGGCGGTCACGGCGTAAAGGACATCGCCGATGGAGGAGAGTTTGCGCTCGGTGCCGGGCGCGGAGGATTGCTCGCCGTTGTGGCGTTTGATGTCCGTGATGGTCACGGCGCTGCCGTCCTCGGCCACGGCCAGCAGGTTGGTCCCGCCGGTGGTCCAATGCAGTGCCGTGACGGCAGCGCTGCGGTTGGAGAAGGAACCCTCGCGGGCGGAGTTGGCGATGTTCCAAATCTTGATTTCCTTGTCCGCGCCGCCGGTGGCCAACACGGCGTCGTCCTTCCCGAACGCGACGGCCTGCACGTAGCTTGTGTGGCCTTCGAGCTTCGCGACTTCTTTCTGCGTCGCGAGGTTCCACACGCGCGCGAGTTTGTCCGCGCTGCCGGTGGCGAGGAGCTTGCCGTTCGCACTGATTTTCAAATCAAGGATGCTGTCGTTGTGCGCGGTCCACGAGGCGAAGGGTTTCTCATCGCCCATCTTCCACAAGTGGACTTGCCCCGGTGCGCCGCCCGGACTGTCCGCGACGGCGAGCGTGCTGCCGTCTGGCGTGAACGCGATGGCGGTGGCGCGGCCGGCGAGCGGCTTGTCGAGAAAGCCAAACGGCTTGAGCGTCTTCGCATCGAAGAGGAGCACGCGGCGGAACTCGCCCGCCGCAAGCCAGCGCCCGTCTGCGCTCCACGCGACGGATTGGATGGCATCCCGCGCGCCGGTGAGCGTGGCGGTGAGCGTGCGGTTCGTGGTGCCGAGCGTGTGGATGAGAAGCTGGTTCGCACGCGCGCTGGCGAGGCGCAGGCCGTCCGGCGCAAGCGCGACGGCGAGCACGGGCGTGTAGCTGGCGGGAAGCGCCTTGAGTTCATCAGACTTCGTTTCGCGCGTGAGCAGCTTGAGCACGCCCGCGTCCCACGGCGCGCCGGCGTCCACCCAACCGCGCAAGGTCGCGAT
>CAMBZO010000134.1 GCA_945872195.1 Akkermansia muciniphila
CCGCTGCCGGCGGGCCTGCGCTACGTGGACACGCTGGCGGAAGCGGCGCGCGACGCGGACGAGGTGGTTGTGGCCGTTCCCTCGCGGGCCTTTCGCGAGGTGGCGGGAGCACTCGCAGATTTTCGCGGCGTCGCCATCAGCGTGACCAAAGGCATCGAGCACAACACCGGGCTGACCATGTGCGGCGTCCTGCGCGCGTGCGCGCCGCGCGCGAAGACCGTCGTGCTCTCCGGCCCGAGCCTGGCGCTCGAAGTCGCGCGCGGCATTCCCACCGCCATCGTCGCGGCGAGTGACGATTCCAGCTCGGCGCATCTGGTGCAGAGCCTCTTTCACCGTCCCGCGTTCCGGGTTTACACGAGCGCCGATCCGCTCGGCGTCGAGTTGGGCGGCGCGCTGAAGAACATCATCGCCATCGCGGCGGGCACATGCGACGGGCTCGGTTTCGGCGATAACGCGAAGGCCGCGCTGGTCACGCGCGCGCTGGCGGAGATGCGCCGGCTGGGCGTGGCCTGCGGCGCACAGGCGGAGACCTTCACCGGCCTGAGCGGACTCGGAGACTTGACCGTGACGTGCTTCTCGAAGTTGAGCCGCAACCGCGCGTTCGGTGAACGACTGGGCAGAGGCGATGCGCTTTTCGATCTGCTGGCCGGCACACGGCACGCCGTCGAAGGCCACCCCACCGCACGTTCGGCCTGGCAGCTCGCGAACAAACACGGCGTCAGCACACCCATCATCGAGCAAGTCCACGCGATGCTTTACGAAGGAAAGGATGTGAAGGCAGCGGTGCGCGACCTGACCAGCCGGGATTCGAAGGCGGAGGACTGAATCCTTTTGGAATTGTCCAGAAGCGCTTGCGTTCGCTTGCTTCGCGGCCTTCGCGCGACACCTTTCACCGCGCAAACACCTTCGGCATCAGCGCCTGCACCGCGTCCATGATGCGCGTCTCCTGTGTGCCGTCGAAACGGGCTGGGCGGTTGTAATAAACCATCGCGCCCGCCGCCTCGTAGCCGCCCTCCTCCCACACGCGGCGCGAGGGAATATAGCAGGGCACGTCGTTCGCGTAGCCGTTCACCCAGACGCGGCCGGTGGCGAACTCGCGCTTGATGCGCAGGCCATAGTCCACGACGACCTCGCCGGGCAGGAAAACCATCGCAAGGTCGGGACCGAAGCTCCAGACCTGCACGAGATACGGGAGGCGGTCGGGAATTTTTTCTCCCTTGTCGAGTTTCGCCAGGGCGAACTGCGCGCGCAGGCCGTCCGCGCCGGGCTTCTTCGCGGCGGCTTCCCATTCGGCGCGCGTGGGGAGTTTGTCGAACGGCAATTCGATGCGCTTCGTCACGCCGGTGAGCGGGCTGTTCAACTCGGTGAACTGGCCGTCCTTCAACAGCCGCGCGACCTCGTCGGCGAGGGACTGGCCGTGCTTGTCCGCCAGCTCGTAGGTGCCGCGTGGATACGGGTTTTGGTCCGCGCCGCAGCCGATGGCGGTGAGCGCGATGACGCCGGGGTGCGCCTTTTCTATCGCGAGTTGCGCGCTGCCTGCCCAGTCGGCGTGAATCTTGTTCAGGCCGCTGGTCGTGCAGTGGCAGGCGTAGTTCGCCAGCACGGCGCGCAGCTTGCCGTCGGGCGAGGTGACGCGTAGCAGCGGCAGCTCGTGGTCGGTGGGACCTTCGGGATACTCGGCGTTCTGGAAGCCTGTGGGCGTGGGCTTGCGGCGGTTCTTGGCGAACGTAACTTTGCCCGTCGTCCACGCGAGGTGCGCGGGTTTCCGCTCAGCCAGCGCGGCGCGGGCGACTTGCTCCAGCTTGTCGGTGAACTCACTCGTGTAGCGGTCAATGTTGCGCTGGTGCTCCGGCGGAACGGGGATGCCGAAGATGGTGGGCAGAACGCCGTTGAGCATCGGGGCGGAGTGCGTGTGGCTGGAGCAAATCGCGAAGCGCTCGCTGGTGACACGCCGCGGGGCGAGGCGCTTGACCAACTCGGTGCGAATCCACTCGGGCACGCCGCAGTTGTCCACGGTGATGAGGATGAACGGACGCTCTGCGTCGCTGCCGATGGCGATTGCCTTCGCGCGGATGCGTTGCTCAACGCCCTCAAACTCAGCGCGGCGGCCACCGTAACCGTTGAGTCGGACGGGATAGTCGGGCGTGAGGTCCACCTGCGCGACTCCGACGAGACGGGTGGAGTTGGAGGCCGCCGGGGTGTGCGTGCAGGCGGAAAGGCCGGCGAGGACAAGGCAGAACGCAAGGCGAAGGAAGGTGCGGCGGAACATGACGTGAGTGTCGGCGGGGGCGGGGCGGGTTGTCAACGGAGTGCGGCTGCATCGCGCTCCCCGACTACCCTTGCCGCGCCTCGCGGTTCTTCACGGCGCGGAAGATTTTGAGCTGGCCGTAATCGAAGCCGGGGCCGAGAGATTCGAGCGCGCCGGGGAGGTTGGCCCAGCCGAACTGGTAAAACGCCTTCGCGGCGCGCGTCTGCTGGTCAGCGGTCAGCACGCGGTTCAAATCCACCGTCTCGCCCGCGTCCACAGCGTCGGCGAGGTGGCCGTAAATCGTGCTGGGTTTCACCTCGCGGAGGTGCGCGATTTCTTCCGCCGTCCGTCCGCCGCGCCAGTAGTGGAGCGTGGCCACGACCGTCTCGGTGAGCTTGCTGCGCTGCGGCGCGGCCGGCTTCTGCGTGAACGAATCACCAGCGAAGATTTGCTTCGGGTTCGCGCCGAGGTGCGCGGTGATCTCCTCGAGGAACTGCGCGCCGAAGTCGCGGAGCTTGCTCGTGCCGACGCCGCTGATGCGGCTGAAGTCGGCCTCGGTCTGCGGGTAGAGCCGGGCCATCTGCCGCAGCGCCACGTCGGAGAAGATGATGTAGCTGGGCACGGCGCGGGCGTCAGCGAGTTCCTTGCGAAGGCGGCGCAACTTCTCAAAGAGCAGCTCGTCGCAGGCGATTTCACCGACATGGCTGACGACCTTGTCCGGCGCGCTGACGGGCTTGGTCAAAGTGACCTTGGTCCGCGCGGTCAGGACGACGCGGCCAGAGTCAGTCAGTTCGACGACGGGGAATTTGTCCGTGGTCTGGCGCAGGTAGCCGAGGCGGATGAGTTCGCGCCCGATGGCCGCCCACTCGGAGCGGGTGTGCTCGTGGCCGATGTTGTAGGTGGTGAGCTTGTCGTGGCCCCACTTCAGCACGCGCTCGCTGTGCGCGCCGGTGAGGACTTCGATGACGTGGTTCAGCCCGGTGCCGAAGTCGCTGGACTGCCGGATGCGGAAGACACAGGACATGAATTTCTGCGCGGCGACCGTGCCGTCGAAAGTCGCGCGCGGGGTGAGGCAGTTGTCGCACGCGCCGCAGTTCTCATCAGCCGATGCTTCGCCGAAGTAAGCCAGCAGCTCCACGCGGCGGCAGCCGGAGCACTCGGCGTAGTGGACCATCTGCGAAAGCTGCTCGCGCGCGATGACTTGCTCGGCGGGCGGCTTCTCGCTGATGAAGCCGAGGTATTTCTGCACGTCGCCGGGGCTGAAGAGCAGCAGGCATTCGCTGGGCAAACCGTCGCGGCCCGCGCGGCCCGTCTCCTGATAGTAGCCCTCGATGTTCTTCGGAAGGTCGTAGTGGATGACGAAGCGGACGTTGGGCTTGTTGATGCCCATGCCGAACGCGATGGTCGCGCAGATGACGCGGATTTCGTCGCGGAGGAAACCTTCCTGATTGCCGCTGCGCTCCTCCTTCGGGACCTCCGCGTGGTAGGGCGCGGCCTTGATGCCGTCGGCGCGGAGCTTCTCGGCGAGCGACTCGGTGGTCTTGCGCGCCTGGCAGTAGATGATGCCGCTGTCGCGCGGGTGCGCGCGGAGGAAGTCGAGGACTTGCCCGTAAGCACCGGTCTTGGCGCTGATGCGATAGTTGAGATTGGGGCGGTTGAAGCTGGCGACGTAGCGGGCGGGGTCGCGGAGCTTGAGTTGGTCAGCGATGTCTTCGCGGACGCGCTCGGTGGCTGTGGCGGTGAGCGCCATGAAGGGGACTTGCGGGAAGCGTTCGCGGAGCTGGGCAATCTGCCGATACTCGGGGCGGAAATCGTGGCCCCACTCGCTGATGCAGTGAGCCTCATCAATGGCGAAGAGGTTCACGCCCCAACGTTCGAGATCGGCGAGCATCCCGGAGAGCATGAGGCGTTCGGGCGCGGCGTAGAGGAGGCGGAACTCGCCGTTGTGCAGGCCGCGCAGGCGGGCGCGAGCCTCGTTGGCGTTGAGGGAGGAATTCAGGAACGTCGCCGGGACGCCGCTGGCGGTGAGCGCGTCCACCTGGTCCTTCATCAAGGCAATCAGGGGCGAGACGACGACGGTGAGGCCGCTGCGGGCGAGCGCGGGGAGTTGGAAACACAGCGACTTGCCGCCGCCGGTGGGCAGCAGGGCGATCACGTCCTTGCCCGCGAGCGCGTCGCGGATGATCTCCTCCTGCAACGGGCGGAAGCTGGCGTAGCCGAAGTATTGCTTCAGCAACGCGAGCAGATTGGGCGAGTCCGGCATCGCTGCGAGAATGGGCGAAAGTGGGCGGGTGAGAAAGTGGGAAAGTGGGCTTCGATACGCCGCTGGCTGGCCAATCGCCGAGTGCGGGAATTACCCGACGCCGCGCGCCGCTTTCCGTTTTGACCGTCCCCGCGATATGGACTATGAACAACCCATGCTTTTCGACGGCCCCGGTCTGCGACGGCCCCTTCGGCCAGTGCTTCTCAGCGCTGCGCTGTTCTGCGGCGCGCACGCCCTGACCGCGGGCGAGCCGATTCTCTTCTCCGGCCGCACCGGTCCGTCCGCGCCACAGGACTTCGACCGTCGCGAGCCGTTGCTCCCCGCTGAGGCGCGCAACTTCGCCCGTCCCAATTTCGCGATGGACCCATTGCTCATGCCATCGCAGGCAGTGACGCCCACCACCGGCCTCACGCGCCGGCAGTTGGATGCACAGGAGCAGAAGCGCAATTGGATTTTCCAATCGTCCGAAACCATCCTCAAACAAGGCTCCGAGCGCGACAGTGGCAAGCCTGAGCGCGACGAAAACGAAAGGTCCAAATCGTCTGTCGAGCGTTACATCGAAGGCCCGGACGGCAAGGCGGACCCGGCGGACCGCTCCAAGAGCACCGACTCGTCGCAAAGGACGATGCGCGACCGGAAGGACAACACTGGCACCTCTGCCCGCAACGCGCGCACGGACAGCGCCAAGTCCGGTGAGAATTCCACCGGACTGGAAACCCGCGCGACCCGCAATCCGCGCGATTCAGAGGAAGGCAATTTGTTCGGAGCTTCCGGTGCGCGCAGTGGTTCCGTGGGCCGCGCGGTGGCGGAGGCCCGTGACCGGCAGCGCGAGCGCGATGCGAGCCTCGACACCTTCAAACGCACTTTCAACAACCCGTGGGCACAACCCGCTGCGGCTGGCGTGGACCCTTCGCGGTCTGCGGGCAAAGTCGCTCCCGGCAGCGCGGACCTGCCTGCGACCGGCGTCGACCGGCGCGGGCTTGGCGGCGCGCTTGGGCAAACCGGACGTTCCGCGATGGACCTCGGTCCGCGTGGCGGCCTCGGTGACTTCGACCCGAAGAATCCGCTCAACTACGGCACGGCAGACACGGTGCTCAGGAACAACGAGCCGCCGCGTGCCGTGTCCAAGCCGGTCGTGCTGGAGATTCCCAAGCGGAAGTTTTGAGGCGGGACGCAGTCGCGATCGCAGGCTTCGCCTGCGCTTCAGTTAGCCCGACGGATTCGCAACCTGAAGCTTGCGACCACAGGTTCCTTCACCCCACCACGATGTTCACCATCTTCTTCGGCACGATGATGACTTTCCGCACCGTCTTGCCTTCGAGGAAGGGTTGAGCCTTCTCCGCACAGCGGGCGGCGGCTTCGATGGTGGCGTTGTCCGCGTCAGCGGAGACACGGATGACGTCCCGGTGCTTGCCGTTCACGGAGACGGGAATGTCGATTTCACTTTCGACAAGAAGCGCGGGGTCGTAGCTGGGCCACGCGGCGTAAGTGAGCGAGGGGGCGCGTTGGCCGAAGGTAGAGTGCAGGCGAGCCCACAGTTCCTCCACAACGTGCGGCGCGAAGGGGGCGAGGAGTTGCAGGAAGGTCCGCATCACCGAGAACGGGCGCGACTGCCAGCCGTTGGCCTCGTTCACGAACACCATCATCGCGGAGATGGCGGTGTTGAAGCGCAGGTGGTCGAGGTCTTCGGTGACTTTTTTGATGCAGGCGTGCAAGGCCTTGAGCTGGGCGGGCGTGGCGGCGACTTCCGCAATCGTGCCGTTCATCACGAGGTGGTCGAGCAAGTCGGCGTCGGGCTGCGTGGCCACCGTCTGCGCCTGCTCGAAGGCGGTCTCGGACTTCTCCTCGATGAAGAGCCGCCAGACGCGCCCGAGGAAGCGATACACGCCCTCAACGCCGCGCGTGTTCCACGGCTTTGTGTCCTGCAGCGGCCCCATGAACATCTCGTAGAGGCGGAAGGCATCCGCGCCAAACTCCACGAGCACGTCGTCGGGGTTCACCACGTTGCCGCGCGACTTGGACATCTTCTGGCCGTCCTCGCCGAGGATGAGGCCTTGGTTGACGAGCTTGTAGAAGGGCTCGGCGGTCGAGACGTGGCCGAGGTCGAAGAGGACCTTGTGCCAGAACCGGGCGTAGAGGAGGTGGAGGACGGCGTGCTCGGTGCCGCCGACGTAGAGGTCCACGCCGGGAGTGGATTTAGTTGAGAGTTGAGAGTTGAGAGTTGAGAGGGAACCCATCCAATAGCTCTCCGCCTCTTTGCTCACGAAGGCGGTGCCGTTCTTGGCGTCGAGGTAGCGGAGGTAATACCAGCACGAGCCGGCCCATTGCGGCATGGTGTTCACCTCGCGGACGGCGCCGTCAGGGAGGTTCACCCAGTCCTTCGCGCGGGCCAGGGGCGGCTCGCCGGAGGCGGTGGGCTTGTAATCAGTAAGCGCGGGCGGGAGCAACGGCAGCGCGCTCTCGGGCAGCGCCTCATGATACGGCTGACCGGAGGCGTCGCGCCGCCAGACGATGGGGAAGGGCTCGCCCCAATACCGCTGCCGGCTGAAGAGCCAGTCGCGCAGCTTGTAGTTGATGGTCTTTTTGCCGAGGCCCTTGGCTGCAAGCCACGCGGTGATTTTCGCTTTGGCTTCGGCGGTGGGG
>CAMBZO010000135.1 GCA_945872195.1 Akkermansia muciniphila
TTATCGAGGAGCTTGAGGCGGTCGCCCTGCTTGTTCAGCCGGCCCACCCACGGGCCGAGCACGCGGACGTTCGCATTGATCTTGTAAGCGGCGCGTGTGGTCCGGGCATCCGCCATCGAGATGACGATGCGCTCGAAGGGCTTCATCCATGACGCCATGCCGTCGGCGGGGAGAAAGGCGGCGAAGCGGAACTCGATGCCGCCCTTGAGCCGCCAGTCCGCGATGTCAATGGCGTTGGCGGTGTTGTTGAAAATCTCGACGTATTCCGGCTGCTCGCCGGGCGGGTGATACATGATCTTGCTGATGAGCACCTGCTCCGCGCGCGCGCCGAGCGCGAGCGCGAGGCCGACGAGGAGCAACCCCGCCGCGCGTTTCCACCGGATGGCAATCAAACTCATGCGACAACCGCCCAAGCGCCCACCGTCGCGGACACATCTTGTCTGCAACCGGAGGAAGAGCTTGAACTGAGACCAAGGTAGTTTTTAGGCGTGCGCGCGTCAATGCCATCACATAGCCCCACATTGCCTCGCTTTAACCAAAACCCAGTTCCCATGCTCGCCAGTTCTCCCTTCGCAGTGATAGCCTCCCCTTCGTAAACACATGGTCGCCGCCCCACACCACACATCGTTCCACTGGCTCCGCAACGGGGACGAAGCCTTCGCAGCCATGCTCGCCGCCATCGAGGCGGCGCGGCACTCCGTGCGGCTGGAGACTTACATCTTCAGCGCGGGTGACCCGGGCAATCGCTTTCTCGAAGCCTTGGTGCGGGCGCAGCGGCGCGGCGCGAAGGTGTATGTGGTGCTGGATGCGTGGGGCTCGCAGGATTTGGCGGACGGTTACTGGGAGCCGCTGCGCAAGGCGGGGGGAGAGTTCCGCTGGTTCAACAAGCAGACGCATCGCGGGTTCCTGTTCCGCGACCACCGCAAGCTGCTGGTGTGCGACGAGCAGATGGCCTTCGTCGGCGGGTTCAACCACGCGCCGGAATACGTGGGTGATGGCGTGACGCGCGGCTGGTGCGACGTAGGACTGCACGTGGACGGGCCGCTGGCCGGGCATCTGGCGGATTCCTTCGACAAGATGTTCACGCGCGCGGAGCTGCGGCATCGCGCCTTCATGCGCGTGATGCGGACGGGCGCGCACGCACGCGTCGCCTGCCCGGACGGAGACCTGCTGATGAGCGGGCCGGGGCGCGGCTTCAGCACGCTCAAGCGCGCGCTGCGGACCGACCTGCGTGGTGCCCGCCGCGTGCAGATCATGGCGGCGTATTTCCTCCCGACGTGGAAGCTCCGGCGCTCGCTGCAGCTCGTGGCGCGCCGGGGCGGCCAGGTGCAGATCATCCTGCCCGGCCAGTCCGACGTGCCGCTGGCGCAACTCGCCAGCCGCCGGCTCTACCGTCCGCTGCTCGCGGCGGGCGTGGAGATTTATGAGTATCAGCCGCAGATCCTCCACGCGAAGCTCATCCTGATCGACGACCTCGCATACGTCGGCTCCGCGAACCTCGACACGCGCAGCCTGCACATCAACTACGAGCTGACCCTGCGCCTGAAAAACGAGCGCCTGGCCGAAGGTGGACGCCAACTCTTCGCGGACAACCTCGCGAACTGCAAACGCATCGGCCCGGAGGAATGGCGAACTTCGCAGACTTTTTGGACTGTGCTCAAGCAGCGCTGGGCTTATTTTATCCTCGCGCGCATGGACCTCTACATCGCACGACGGCAGCTCCCAGGCTTGCGTTGACGCGTGCGGGGCGCGAAGGGAAAAAGCAAAGGGTCGGAGCTGCGCAAGCTCGGCACTTTTGCCTTCGCCACCTCACCCGGTCTGCTACGCTGCGCGCCATGCAATTCACCAAGTCACTCGCCAGCGTCCTGCTGCTCGCCGGCAGTCTCAACTCATTTGCCCAGAGGCCCAGCACCGCGAACTACGACGAGAGCAAAGTCGGCAACCTCCCCTTGCCCGACCCGCTCATCTGCGCGGACGGCACGAAGGTCTCGGACGCGAAGACGTGGCAGACGAAGCGGCGCGCGGAGGTCCTGGGCCTGTTCGAGACGCACATCTATGGTCGCGGCCCCGCGAAGCCGGCGAACTTGGTTTACGAAGTCACCAAGACCGACCCGCAGGCGCTCGGCGGCAAGGCCACGCGCAAGGAAATCGCCATCTACCTCACGGGCAAGAAGGACGGCCCGCGTCTCGACTTGCAGCTCTTCGTGCCCAACGGCGTGAAAGGCCCGGTGCCCGCGTTTCTCGGCTGCAACTTCAACGGCAACCACGCCGTCCACACCGATCCCACCATCACGCTGAACCCGCGTTGGATACGCAACAGCCAGGACAAGAAGGCCGTCGTGGACAACCGCGCCACCGAGACCTCGCGCGGCTCCGAGGCGAGCCGGTGGCAGGTGGAGATGATCATCGCGAAGGGCTACGCGCTGGCGACCTACTACTATGGCGACGTGGAACCGGACCACGCCGATGGCTGGAAAACTGGACTTCGTGCGGCGCTGTCCAAGGACGGTGCGAGCACGCAGTTCGCGCCGGACGCATGGGGCGCGATTGGCGCGTGGGCGTGGGGCCTGAGCCGTGGGCTGGATTATCTGGAGAAGGACAAGTCCATCGACGCGAAGCGCGTCGCAGTCATCGGGCACTCACGACTGGGCAAGACTTCGCTGTGGGCCGGGGCTGCCGACGAACGGTTCGCCATGGTCATCTCGAACAACTCTGGCGAGGGCGGGGCGTCCATCTCACGGCGCGACTTCGGCGAGACCATCGCCGTGCTGAACAAGAACTTTCCGCACTGGTTCTGCGGCAACTACAAGCAATACACCGACCACGCCGAGAAGCTGCCGGTGGATATGCACGAACTCGCCGCGCTCGCCGCGCCGCGCCCGCTCTACATCGCCAGCGCGGAGGAGGACAAGTGGGCGGACCCGAAGGGCGAATTCCTGGCGGGCAAACTCGCGGAGCCGGTCTACGCGCTGTTCGGCAAGAAAGGCACAGGCGTCACGGACTGGCCGTCGGTGGACCAACCCGTCGGCGAGTTCATCGGCTACCACGTCCGCACGGGCAAGCACGACGTGACGGCCTATGACTGGGAGCAATACCTGCGCTTCGCGGACAAGCACTTCAAGAAGTAGGCGGCGTGCCCTTGGTCCGCTGACTGAACTTCGGAATTCCGGTTCAATTCGCGACGCACGCCGTGAAGCCCGCACGGATGCCGGCCTCGTCCAGTTCCTTGCCGATGAAGACGAGCTGGTTGCCACGCTTCTCGCCCACGTTCCAGAAGCGCTCCGGCTCCACGTCGAACATCATCTGCACGCTCTGGAAGATGACGCGCTTGGGCACGCCCTGGATGTGGAGAATGCCCTTGGCGCGGTAGATATTCTCACCGCCCTTCGCCAGCAGTTCGTTTAGCCACGCCTCGGTCCGCTTCAAGTCCAGCGGGCGCTCGTCGAGGATGTGGAAGGAACGCACCGCGTCATCGTGCCGGCCGGCGTGATCGTGCGCGTGGTCTTCGTGATCGCAATGCTCGTCGTGAACGTGATCGTGCGCATGTGCGTGCGCATGATCGTGGTCGTGGTCATGCCCGCAGTGGTCGTCGCAGTCGTGGCCAGCCTCGCCGTGCGCGGGCTTCTCCGGCGGCAGCTCGATGGGTGAGTTCAAGTCCCGCGCGTGCGTGTTGAAGATCTTGCCCATGTCCACCTGCGAGCGCTGCGTGCGGTGAATCTTCGCCAGCGGGTTGATGCGGCGGATGCGCTGCTCCACGCGCTCCAAGTCGGCGGGCGTCGCGAGGTCGGTCTTGTTCAGGAGAATCACATCCGCGAAGGCGATTTGGGGAATGGCCTCCGGGGCCTTGTCCAGCACGCCCTCCAAGTGCCGTGCGTCCGCGACCGTGACGATGGCATCGAGCCGGAGCTTTTCCTTGAGCTGGGGCAGGTAGAACGTGTGAGCGATCGGGCTGGGATCAGCAAGGCCAGTAGTCTCGACCAGCACGTAGTCGAAGCGCTTCTGGCGCTTGAGCAAGTCGGCGAGCGTCTTCACGAGGTCGCCGCGCACGCGGCAGCAGAGGCAGCCGTTGTTCAGCTCCACGACCTCCTCGTCTGCGCCGATGACGAGCTGCCCGTCAATGCCCACCTCGCCGAATTCGTTGATGATGATCGCACACTTGTAGCCATGCGGCTGAGTGAGCAAGTGCTTGAGCAGCGTGGTCTTGCCAGCGCCCAGGAAGCCGGTGAGCACCGTGACGGGGATGGAGGAGTCTTGCTTCGGATTTGCCATAGTTTAGCGGCGCGGAAGGTAGGGGAGCCAAGTGCCGGGCGCAACCCACCGAATTCAGCGCGTCAAAGCGCTCGCTGCCCGCACTCACACGCAGCCTGGCTGCGGCGCGGCGAAGTTCACACCTCCTGCAGCGGCGCTTTCGCGTCGCCGAAGGTGGCGGGGCGCACGCCCATCTTGTCCATGAGCGAGAGATGCAGGCGGCACAACTGCCGGTCGGGCTTGTCCAGGTAGTCGAGCACGCGCCCGCCCTTGATGCGGCCGCCGCCCCCACCGAGCACGACGACGGGGAGCTGGTTGGCAATGTGGTTGCCCGTGAGCATGGAGGAGCAGAAGACGAGCATCGAGTTGTCGAGCGCGGTGCGCGGGCCTTCCTGGATGGCGTCGAGCTTGCGCGCGATGTAGCCGAGCTGCTGGACGAAGAACTGGTTCACCTTCAGCCAATCCGCCGTGTCGCTGTGCGAGAGCAGGTGGTGAATCATGTAGTCCACGCCGAGGTTCGGGAAGCGCAGTGAGCTGTGGTCGTTGTTCAGCTTGAGCGTGCAGAGGCGCGTGGTGTCGGTCTGGAACGCGAGCACCATGATGTCGCACATGAGCTTCATGTGCTCGCCGATGTCCTGCGGGATGCCCTCGGCGGGCCGCGGGATGTTCGGCTTGGCGAGCGTGGGCCGCCAGCCTTGCAGCTCGCCGCGCTTGCCGGCGTTCTCGATGCGCTGCTCCACCTCGCGCACGGAGTCGAGATACTCGTCGAGCTTCTGCTGGTCGCGCGTGCTGATGCCGCGCCGCACGTCCTTCGCGTCGGCCAGCACGGCGTCGAGCACGCTCTGGTCGCCCTTGCTGGCCGAGTCCTTGAACAACTGGTCGAAGGCCAGCGCCGGATACAACTCCAACGGCGTGGGCGTCGTCGGCGAACTCCACGAGATGTGCGAACTGTAGAGCATCGAGTAGTTCTTGTGGACGGACGGGTTCGACTGCTCGCAGCCGAGCACGAGGCTGGGCACCTTCGTCCCGCGCCCGTAACGCTGCGCCAGCAACTGGTCCACGCTCGTGCCCGACTTGATTTCGCCGCCCGAGGCCAGCGGCGCACCGGAGAGGAGGTTGCCCGTCATCGAGCTGTGGATGTTGCCCTTGAGCGCCTCGGCGTTGTAGAGGCCGCGGATGAACAGCATCTTCTCGCGGAAATCCGTGAGCGGCGCGAGCACCTTGCCCAGTTCCATGTTCTTGCCCTCGCCCTTGGCCCACCACTCCTTCGAGTGAAAGCCGTTGCCGGCGAAGAGCACGCCCAACCGCACGGGCGCTTCGCTGCTAGGCTTGACCCCGGTGGGCGGCGTGTCGCCCCAGACGGTGCGGGATTCCAGCCACGGCAGGGCCATCGAGACGCCGACACCCCGCAGAAAGGCGCGGCGGTTGAAGTGGTGTGTGCTCATAGGTTTTGAAAGTTATTCGGTCGCAGCTTGGTCTCGATTGCGAATCTCACAGAACTGCCGGCTGCGCACAATCATTTCGACGACGGTGACGACGCGGTGTTCGTTCGTCGCGAGCCGCTTCAACATCTCGTCTAGCAACGGCTGGTCGCTCAACTGCACGCCCCGTCCAAGCGCGTAACCGAGCAGCTTCCGGCAGAACTGCCGCTCGAACGTGTCGCGCCGTTTCGTGAGCAGGTAATTGCGCAATCCTTCGATGCCATCTAGTTCCGTGCCGTCCATCGCGCGCGTGCGCGAATCAATCGCGAGACCAGCGGCGTCCTTCGTGCGCAGCCGCCCGATGGCGTCGTAACGCTCCAGCGCGAAGCCGAACGGGTCAATGCGCGCGTGACAGCCGGCGCACTTCGGGTCGCTGCTGTGCCGCTCGGTCAGCGCGCGCTCGGTGAGGCCGACAGGCACTTCCTCGGGCAGCACGGGCACGCCTTGGGGCGGACGCGGCAGGCGCTCGCCGAGCAAGGTTTCACTCAGCCAGTTGCCGCGCAGAATTGGACTGGTGCGCGAGGCCCCGCTTTGTTTCGCCAGCGTCGCGCCGAAACCCAGCACGCCGCCACGACCCTGCGCCCGCACGCCGTCCACGCGCCGCCATTCGTCGCCGCTCACGCCGGTGAGGCCGTAGTGTTTCGCCAGCGTGGCGTTGACGAACGTGTAATCTGCATCGAGCAGCGCGAGCACCGAGCCGTCGCGTTGGAAGAGGTCGGTGAAGAAGCGGATCGGCTCCTCGTTCAACGCGCCGCGCACCGAGGCGAACGTCGGGAAATGCCGCTCGCTCTTTTCGTCGAGCTTGTCGAGGTCGCGCGTGTGCAGCCATTGCGCGCCGAACTCAATCGCCAGCCGCCGCACGCGCGCGTCCTTAAGCATCCGCCGCATCTGCGCGGCGAGCACGTCGGGATTGCGCAACTTGCCCGCCGCCGCCAGGGCGGCCAACTCGGCGTCCGGCGCGGAGGACCACAGGAAGTAACTCAGCCGCGTCGCCAGCTCGGTGTCGCTCACCGGCGACTGCGCGGTGCCGGGCGCGGGCTGCTCCAGCTTGTAGAGGAAGCCCGGCGCGACGAACACGCGGGCGAGCGTCATGCGCAGCGCGTTGTCGTGCGGCAACTCCTGCGCACGGAGCTTGCGGTAGAGCGCGCGCAATTCGTCCCGGTCCGCGCTCGTGAGCGGGCGACGCCACGCGTGCTCGGCGAAGTTCACGACCGCTTCCAACTGCTTCGGCTCGGCGGCGACGAGTTCCGTGCGGAAGACGGCGGCGCGCTGCTTGATGGGCTCGCGCATCGGCGTGAAGGCGCTCGGGTCCGCGTCCTGCGTGGCGAACTGCCAGAGCTGCTCGAAGGCATCCACGAGCTTGAG
>CAMBZO010000136.1 GCA_945872195.1 Akkermansia muciniphila
AGGCCGGTGTTCAAGGCCAAGCGCGCCATCACGGCGCAGGAACACGCCGCCATCCTGGCCCGGGAGCACAACTCCGAGCGGCGGGACTTCTACGAACTGCTCTGGCACACCGGTGCCTCACAGACGGACGCCGCCTGTCTGGGCGCCCAAGACATAAACTGGAGCGCACGAACAATTTCTTACACGCGCGCCAAGTTGAGGTCACGGATGGGCATCAAGCCGGCGCTGATCCGCTTCGGGGCGGAGATTGAAGCCCTCCTGAAACGGAGGCCCTCGACGGGTCCACTGTTCCCGTATCTGAGCACGGTGCGTGCGAGTGACCGGGCGACGGAGTTCCGGCAGCGCTGCCAAGGACTGAATATCCAGGGCGTGTCCCTGCACTCGTATCGGTATGCGTGGGCGGAGCGGGCGTTGAGTTGCGGCTATCCGGAACGGTTTGCGCAGCAGGCGCTGGGGCACAACTCCAAGGCGGTGCATCACGCCTACGCGAAGCACGCGGAGGTCACCGTGCCGTCACGGGATGATTGGGAGAGCCACTGGAAGGCCAGCCCGCAGAGCATACCGAAACCTACGCTGGTGCCGGTGGATTTCCGGTTGGCCCTTACTCTGCCGATCAGCATGCAATCTCGTGATAACTAGACGCAATGAGGTAGACTCCACTGATTGGCAGGTGTAAACGCCGGTTGAAAAGTGCGGCGGGTGCGCCAGCGGCACAAACACTTCTTGGCTGCGCTGCGTGAGTTCCCGCACCGCCTCTTTCACCACGGTGTAGCCGCCGGTGAAGCCAGCTTCCTTGAGCCGCTCCCAGATCCGCTTGGCGGTATGCCGCTGCTTGCGCGGCAGTAGTTGGTCCTCCTTGAGGATCTGTTCGATGCGCTCCTGATACGGCCCCAGCTTCTGCTGGGGCCGGGCCTGGCGCAGCCGGTAGCCCGGCGGCTCAGTGTGCGTCAGGATCTTTTTGAGCGTCTTCCAGTGCATCCCCGTCTCCCGGAGAATCGCTCGCTTGCTCACCTTGCCCGAGGCCACCCGTTCCCGTATGTCGGTCCAGTCTTCCATAAGGCGATACATGCTTCATGGTTCATGAAGAGGCCGCACTTTTGAACTGCCCTGTCACATCCGTGACCCCGCCGCACTTTTCAACCGGCGTTTACACTCACACCCGCGTTGGCCAATGCTGAGTTGAAGCTGTAGCGGAGCGAGTGGAAGGTGCGCTCGCTGAACTGGTGAGATCCCTTGCCTTTCACCGTCGTCGTCCAAGCCTAACCGCCCAACCGCTAGAAGCTCTCGTTCAGCCTGTCAGCCGGTGCTTGTTTCCACTCGCACGAGCTGCCAATCTCAGATTTAGTTCGGTGAGCGCATGTTTGATCGTAGATCAGAGCCCCAGATGGCCCCAGTTTGATGCAGTTTGGAATTGTGACCCGTTTTGCCGGTCTTGCCCTGAACAAAAGTGATCCCGTGTTCCTTCAAGTTCGCAGCTGTAAACGCTGGTTGAAGGCGGAGCAAGCGGGGTTCTTGTTGGCATGAAGCCCGTGAGAAAACTTTGGCAAAAGCTCAAGGCCATCGCGGCCACAGACGAGCCGGAACATCTGCGGCGCGGCCGGCTGGGCGAGCGCGCGGCAAAGGCGTTTCTGCAAAAAAAGGGGATGAAGTTCCTAGTTGCCAATTTCCGCTCTACGCGTGGTGAGATCGATTTGATCTTTCGGGCCGGAAGCACAGCAGACGATATTTATACAGGTAACGAAACAGACTGCCTCGTGTTCGTCGAGGTAAAGACGCGTTCCTCTGAGCGCTGGACGCGCCCCGCTGCCGCGGTGGACGCGCGCAAGAAGCGGCTGCTCTCCGCCACGGCGATGGATTACGTGCGGCTGCTCAAGGACCCGCGCGTGAAGCTGCGCTTCGACATCGTGGAGGTGCTGCTGGCGGACGGTGCAGTGGGAGAGATTCGGCATCTGCCGAATTCATTCACCCTCGCGTCGCCGTTCCGGCATGGTTGATGGGCTTCGCATGGAGATTGCTTTGAAACCACATCCGCAACTTGGCGTCTATACCGCGCTCCTGTTTTCCAACAGCCGCATTTTGGTCACGCAAGCCGAACAACTTCTGCGCCTCACCAGCGCGCCACCGCACGGGACGACGGCTGGGCCGTCTCGCGAAGGGACGTTCGCGCCGGTGCTCCTCCTGCTGGCGTTGCTGCTGGCCGGTGGCTGTTCCTCCCGGAAGGATTACCACGCGCAGGCCGACAAGGAGGCTTACGGCATTCTCGGCCGCAAGGAGCAGGCGCTCTTCGGGAAGACCAATGCCTTCACCATCACCACGCCGTTCTCAGCGCGCGAGCCGAAGGACATCCGCTGGGAGGAATTGCTCAACGCGCGCAAGGGCGGCGGCGGCCGCACGGTCGTGAAGCTCGACGAGGCGCTCGCGCTCGCCGTCGCGCACAACCGCCAATACCAGTTTCGCAAGGAGACGCTTTACCTCGCCGCGCTCACGCTCACGGGCGAGCGGCATGAGTTCGCCAAACGCCCCTTCGCCTCGCTGGGCGCGGGCGTCGTGCGCGATGGCGACTGGCGCGTGGATGGCAGCGGCAGCCTGGGCTTTTCCCAATTGCTCCAGAGCGGCGGCACCGTCAGCGCCACGCTCGCCAACGACTTGCTCCGCTACTTCACCGGCGACCCGCGCCGGTCGGTCGTGAGCGTGATGTCGCTGAACTTCTCCCAGCCGCTGCTGCGCGGCGCGGGCGCGGACGTGGTGGCGGAGACGCTGCGGCAAGGGGAGCGCGAGGTGATTTACGACCTCCGGGCCTTCGCGCTGTTTCAGCAGACCTTCGCGGTGGACATCGCCACGACCTACTACCGGCTGCTCCAGCGCAAGGACACGGTGCGCAACGCCTACAACAACTACACGAAGCTCGTGACCATCCGCGAGTTGCTCGAGGCGCAGTGGCAGGCCGACCGCCGCGCGCGCTTCGAGGTGGACCAGGCGCGGCAGGAGGAGCTCAAGGGCAAGAGCGCTTACATCAGCGCGGTGGAGACGTATCAGACCGCGCTGGACACCTTCAAAATCACGCTCGGCCTGCCGCTCGGCGTGGAGCTAGCGCTCGATGACAACGTGCTGGAGGACCTGAAGAAGACCGGCCTGCTCGCGGTGGCGACGAGCGAGGACGCCGCGTTCGCCGCCGCCGTGGAGCACAAGCTCGACCTGCTCAACGAGATTGACCGCTTCGAGGACAGCAAGCGGAAGATTGTCGTCGCCGCTGACGGGTTGAAGGCGAACCTTACCTTCGTCTCCGGCGTGTCGCTGGGGAACGACGCGGTCAACTACTCGAAGTTCGACGTGTCGCACTACTCCGCCAACGCCGGGCTGCAACTGGACCTGCCCTTCGACCGCCTGCTTCAGCGCAACGCCTACCGCGCGACGCTTATCAGCTTCGAGCGCACGTTGCGTTCGTTGGCACTGACGCTGGACACCAGCCGCGACGCGGTGCGGCAGGGCTTGCGCAACCTCGAGCAGTTGCAGCAGACCTACGCGATTCAGACCAACGCGCTCGCGCTCGCCGACCAGCGCGTGAACGCCTCGGGCATCCTGCTCCAGGCCGGGCGCGCGCAAATCCGCGACCAGCTCGAGGCCCAGACGGCGCAGGTGCAGGCGCAGAACGCGGTGACACAGGTGCTCGTGGACTATCTCGCGGCGCGGTTGAAGTTTCTGGTGGACGTGGGCGCGCTGCGGACCGAGGGCGAGCGCTGGTGGCTCCGCGAGCAGGCATTGCCCGGCGCGACCACGCCGCCGCTTCAGCGCAAACCTGACGCCAGCGCCGACGCCGTGGCACCGCCGGAGAAGATTTTTGGCAACTGATCCGATGACCCGACTCCTCTCATTCATCCGTGCGCGGCCGGTGTGGCTGCTGCTGTTCCTCCTCGCCGCGATTGGCGGCACGGCTTACGCGCTGCGCAGCCGCAAGCCGGTGGTCGCCGCGAACAGCTACCATACCGTGAAGCGGGACGACTTCCTCGTCTCGCTCGTCGAGGGCGGCACGCTGCGCGCCGTGCAGGAGCTCATCATCCGCAACGAGCTGGAGGGCGGCACCACCATCGTGAGCGTCGTGCCCGAGGGCACCACGGTGAAGCAGGGCGACCTGCTGGTGGAACTGGACTCCTCCGGCTTGAAGGAGAAGCTCGCGAACCAGGAGGTCACCGTGCAGAACGCCGAGGGAGCCTACGGCCGGGCCAAGGAAGATTTGGAGATTCAGAAGCTTACCATGGACGCCTCCGTGAAGGACGCCGTGCTGAAGGTCGAGTTCGCCATCTCCGACCTCGAGAAATACAAGGAGGGCGATTGGCCGCAGACTCGGCGCGCCATCGAGGCCAAAATCACCATCGCGCAGGAAGAGCTGCAGCGCGCACAGGACCGCCTCAACTGGACCAAGACGCTCGAGGCCAAGGGCTACGCCACCAAGGACGAGTTGAAAGCGGACTCGCTCACGATGAAGCGGCAGGAAATCATCATCGAGCAGGCCGACGAGGAAAAACGCCTCGCCATCAAATACACTTACCCCAAGTCCGTTCGCCAGCTTGAGGCCGCGCTCGACACCGCACGCCTCGGGCTGTTGCAGGTCAAGCAGAAGGCCACCTCCACCATCAAGTCCTACGAGACGGACGTGAACGCGAAGCTCAACACCTTTGACCTCCAGCGCGAGCGCCTCACGGAGATGAAGAAGCAGTTGGAGCTGACGAAGATTTACGCGCCGCAGGAAGGGCTGGTCGTCTATGCCACCGGCAGCTCCATCGGCAGCGGCATCCTCATTGAGCAGGGCGCAAGCATCCGCCAGAAGCAGGACCTCCTGAAGCTGCCCGACGTGACGCAGATGATGATTGAGGTGAAGGTCCACGAGTCCCACGTGCGCCAGGTGAAGCCCAACCTCGGCGCCTACGTGACGATTGATTCGCTGCCCGACAAGCAGTTCACCGGCATCGTCAAGAAGGTCGCCGTGCTGCCCGACACCTCCAGCCGCTTTTACAACCCGAACATGAAGGTCTACACGACCGAGGTGTGGATTAACGAGTCCCTCAACGACATCAAGCCCGGCGTCTCCGGGCGCGCGGAAATTGTCGTCACCAACCTCTCGCAGGTGCTCACCGTGCCCATCCAGGCCGTGACCACCGTCAAGGGCCAGCAGGTCTGCTACGTCCGGCGCGCCGAGCGGGACGTGACGGTGCCGGTCGAAGTTGGTCTCTTCAACGACCGCATGATTGAAATCCGCAAGGGCCTCAACGAGGGCGACCGCGTGCTGCTCTCCGCGCTGGCCAACAGCGACAGCATCTCGCTCGATGGCTCCGTGCTGAACCGCGAGGAGGACGGGACGAACCGCCCGTTGCCGAAACTCCCGCCCACCGCGCCACTGCCCAAGGCCACGAAGGAACTCCCCTCCGGCGTTCGGCAATCCAGCGGCACCCCACCCGCCAAGTCGGACAAGTCCGCCAAGCCCGTGCGCACGGATAAAGCCACCGAGACACCGGCGCGCACCAAGAGCACTGGCCCGTGAGCGACCGCGCAATCATCCGCATCGAGCGGCTGGAGAAGCTATACCGGATGGGTGACGTCGAGGTGCGAGCGTTGCGCGGCGTGGACCTCACCATCATGCCCGGCGAATACGTCGCCATCATGGGTGCCTCCGGCTCCGGCAAGTCCACCCTCCTCAACGTCCTGGGCTGTCTCGACCGCCCCAGCGCTGGGAAGTATTTCCTCGGCGGCGTGGACGTGGCGACGATGGACGACGACGCACTCTCCGCCTTCCGTGGGCGCACGCTGGGCTTCGTCTTCCAGAGCTACAACCTCATCCAGCAGCTCACCGTCATCGAGAACATCCACGTCCCGCTCTTCTATCAGGGCAAGGACCTTTCCACCTGTCTCGAACACTGCGAGCGCCTCGCGAAGATGGTGGGTCTTTCTGACCGCCTCGACCACCGGCCCAAGCAGCTCTCCGGCGGGCAGCAGCAACGCGTCGCCATCGCCCGCTCGTTGGTGAACGACCCGCTCCTCATCCTCGCCGACGAACCGACCGGCAACCTCGACTCGCAGACGGGTCTGGAAATCCTCGACACCTTCGACCGCCTCAACGCTGAGGGCAAAACCATCGTCCTCGTCACCCACGGCAACGAAGTCGCCCAGCGCGCCCAGCGCGTGATCCACATGAAGGACGGGGTGATTGACCGCGAGGTCATCAACCGCCCGCGCCCCGCTCGGTCTCCCTCTCCCTTCATCGGATGAGGGTAGAGGGCTGGGGTGAGGGGTTAACCCGAATTCCGAAGTTGGAAACGCGAGGACGCGAGAAAGGCGGACGGAGCGCGGCGTTCACGCCGCAGCAGGCTGGGGAGGAAAAGTGCATTCAGCAGTCAGTTGGCTTGGTCATGTTTCTGCGGCCTCAAGGCCGCGCTCCTCGCCGTCAGTAGCTGCCTGCTTCGGAGTTCGGGGTTAACAATCCCTTCTCGCTGTAGCGGCGGTCTGTGACGCCGGTTGCGCAACTCGGCGCTCACAGAGCGCCGCTACGGGCCTGCGATTCGCAACCTGAAGGTTGCGACTACGGCTGGAAGTTCCGGTGCTTCGGGTCGCCGGCGGCTTCGAGGTAGGCGAGGAGGTCGAGGATTTGTTCGAGGCGCAGGCTGTTCAGCAGGCCGCTGGGCATGGGCGAGACTTCGGAGAGGCGGCGCTCGCGGACGTTGTTCACGGCCACTTCGATGAGCTGCTCCTCCAGCGGGCTGGGGCGGACGAAAAGCTTCCCGTCCGCCTCGCGTTCCACCATGCCGCTCACGTCGTCGCCGTCCTTCAGGAGCAGGCGGGTTTGGCGGAACTTTTCATCAATCACCGCGCTCGGCTCGATGATGTGCAGGAGCAAATCCCGCCGGCTGAAGCGCGCGCCGACGGCCAGCAGTTCCGGGCCGATGACGCTGTTCGGAAACGCGGGGTCGTGGCTGACGCGGTGGCAGTGGACGCATTGCGCGGTGAGCAACGCGGTGCGCGCGCCCTCGTAGCTGCGGGCCCGGCCGACTTCGGCGAGGCGTGGTTCGAGGT
>CAMBZO010000137.1 GCA_945872195.1 Akkermansia muciniphila
GAGGCTGATTTGCTTGATCTGACTGATGCACTTGGTGCCCTTCGCCTTCGCCTTCGCCTTGCTGAGAGCGGGCAGGAGCATCCCAGCGAGAATCGCGATGATGGCAATGACGACAAGTAATTCGATCAAGGTGAACGCGCTCCGTGCGCAACTTCCAGCGGACTGTGGCGGGCGACTCATAGTCTAAATTCAAGCTCCGATGATGGAGCAAAGTAGGTGGCGGCGGCGGCCTTGGCAACAGGTCACTTCGACACAGGTCACTTCGGCTGCCCAGCTTGCTGGAGCGTCACCAAGCCGGACTTGCGGTCAATGGTGTAGGCGAAGCCGGATGGCGGCGGCGGAACGCGGGCAATCACCTTCTCCGTCACCAACTCGTTCAGGTCGTTGGGGGGCCGGTTCTTGGCCTGCTGGAACTTGCGGAACCCATCGTTGAGGTAGCCCAGATTGTTTTCCGAGCTGCCGAATTCCGGAGGTGGCGGCGGGCCAGAGGAAGGCGGGACCTCCTTCTTCCTGCACGCAGCCATCACCACAATAATCCCAGCGATGACGAAGAGAACGAGGCGGAGTTTCATGGCAGGACAGTAAGCGGATGGACGCAGAAAGGAAGCCTCGTTGAGCACGCACCTTTCACAGAGGGAACTCTCGAGCAAGAGAGTGTGGCCTCGGTCTATTTCGCCCCATCCCGCCACAACCACTTGAGCACGTCGGGAAAGATGCTGCCGCCGTGCTTGCTGTTGTGCGCGCCCTCGCCGAAGTCGAAGCGCACGTCATAGCCCGCGAACTTGAGCGCGGAGGCCATCTGCTGGTTGCACAACGGCCAGTCGCCGAACTCGTTCTTCACGTCGTCCACGCCGCTCTGCACGGAGACGCGGATGGGCTTGCGCTCGGTCTTGCGCACGAGTGCGGGATAGACGTGACCGCCCCGGATGTTCGTGTAGCTGCCGATGGTGGTGAGCGCCTTGCGGAACTGGTCGGGTCGCTCCCAGCAGACGGTCCATGCGCAAATGCCGCCGCTGCTCGCGCCGGCAATCGCGCGGCCCGCAGGGTCGGTCGTGAGCCGATACTGCTTCTCCACCTCGGGCAAAATCTCCTCCAGCAGGAAGCGCGCGTAGCGGTCGCCGAGGGAGTCATACTCGAAGCTGCGGTTGCTCCCCTGCCACGCGCTTTTCGGCGCGGCGCGGCCCACTTCGTGGCCGGGGTTGATGAAGATGCCGATGGTCACGGGCAGCTCGCCCTTGGCAATGAGGTTGTCGAAGACGGTCGGCACGCGCCAGTTGCCCTTGAGGTTCACGTAGTCGTGGCCGTCCTGAAAGACCATCACGCACGCGGGTTTCTCAGCCTTGTATTGCGCAGGCACATAAATCCACCAGTCGCGCAGGGTGTTCGTGAAGACCTTGCTGTGCCACTCGGGCATCTTGATGAGCTTGCCCTGCGGCACGCCAGGCTGGACCTCGTGGTAAGGGGTGATTTTGAACTCGTCGGCGGCGCGGGCGCACAGGGCGAAGGCAACCAACGACGAAGCGAGCAGGCGGAGCGCGGCGGGCAGAGTATTTTTCATGGTCAAGTGAGCGCATGGTGAGCAGGACGCTGTGGCGCGGCAAGCTTCCTCATCCACACGCACCCGAGACGGGCACATCCTCTTTTATTGCAACCCAGAGTAGTTCTTTTCCTGCTCGTAATCCTGATCCTGATCTTGCTCATCCTTCCGTTTCACGCGGCAGGAGCAGGATTAGGATTGCGAGCAGGAGGAGGCGGTCGCTCGCTGGACTCTCCCCTGCCCCGCCGATATACTGGGCGCACATGAATTTGGAAGACCACGTTGGAGATGTGATTCGCAAGGCGCGAGCGATGACGAATGTCCCCGCGGACGCCGCCGCCAAGGCCGCCGGCCTCAGCGCAGAGCAACTCGCCGAGCTGGAAGGCTCAGGCAAGTCCGCGCGCAAACCCGACTTTCACTCGCTCGCCTCGCTCCTCGCCTTGAACGGCGCGAAGCTCGAAGCCCTCGCCAACGGCTGGCTGCCCACGCCCACCGACAACGGCACCTGGCGCGAGTTCCGCCAGATCACCACGACGCGCGCCGGCAACACAGTGCATTGCTACCTCGTCTGGGACGAAGTCACGCGCGAGGCCGCGCTCTTCGACACGGGCTTCGAGGCAGCGCCCGTCCTCAAGGTGGTGGAGGCAGAGACCCTCGACCTGCGGCACCTCTTCATCACGCACTCGCACCACGACCACATCGATGGGTTGCCCGCGATTCGCGAGCGCTACCCGACGATACGAATCCACACCGACACGAAGGGCGCGCCGCCCCAGCACCGAAACCGCCGCAACGACTGCGTCCATCTAGGCAGCCTGCGCGTGTCCAACCGCGAGACGCCCGGCCACGCGGAGGACGGCGTGACCTACCTCGTCGGCAACTGGCCGGACGACGCCGCGCACATGGCCGTCGTCGGCGACGCCCTCTTCGCCGGCTCGATGGGCGGCGCGAAGGAGCATGGCGAACTGGCGAAGGCAAAAGTGCGCGATCAAATCCTCTCGCTGCCGCCCGCCTCGTTGATTTGCCCCGGCCACGGTCCGCTGACGACGGTGGCGCAGGAGCGCGCGAGCAATCCTTTCTTCTGAGTCTGAGCGCGCCGACCGGCACACCGACGGGTTGCCTTCGATCGCCTTTCAACCCATTCTCCAGCCATGCCGATTTACGAATTTCACTGCGACGGTTGCGAGCGCGACAGCGAAGTGTTGGTGCGTTCCAGCCGCTGGAAAGGCACTCCCTGCCCGCACTGTGGGTCGAAGAAACTGGCGAAGAAGTTTTCCACCTTCGCCTCCAGCAGCGCGGGGGGCGAAGCGCCTTCCTGCTCCAGCGTCCCGAGTTCCTGTGGAAAGTGCGGCACCGGTAAGCCTCACTCGCACTGACCCTCGTTCCGGCGACTTGCAGTCGCCGCCTAAACCGAAGGAGGAGTGCCCATCTGTGGCTGCAAGGAAAACTCAGGCCGTGACTGTCGCCGTCTCGCAGGTCTTCTCGCCACAGCCGCTGTTGCCCGGCTCCTGATCGGCGAAGTCGTGGCCTTCCCAGTTCGGGTCCAGACCGAGGTCTTTGAGCATCTGGAGATCCTTGTCCACGGACTGGTTCAGGGTGGTGAGGTAGTTGCCCACCATGAGCGCGCTCGCGCCCGCCGCGAAGATCATGCTCTGGAGGTCGCGCAGGTTCACGGTGCGGCCACCGGCGATCATGATTTCCTGACGCGGCAGGAGGAAGCGGAAGCAGGCGATGGTCTTGAGGATTTCCATCGGCGGCAGCGGGGTGAGCTTCTCGAAGGGCGTGCCGGGGATGGGGTTGAGGATGTTGATGGGGCAGACGTTCGCGCCAATCTCGCGCAGGGACAGGGCGAGGTCGCAGCGGTCCTCGCGCGTCTCGCCCATGCCGATGATGCCGCCGGAGCAAATCTTGATACCGGCCTTCTTGAGGTAGCCGATGGTTTCGAGGCGATCGTCGAAGGTGTGCGTGGAGCACGTCTGCGGGAAGAAGCGGCGGGAGCTTTCGAGGTTGTGGCCGTAGCACTCGAGGCCGGCGGCCTTGAGGCGGTCGGCGACTTTCTGAGTCTTGATGAGGCCGAGCGAGGCGTCGGGGCGGGACTTGCCGCTGGCCTTCATCTCGCTGATGCGGTCGCAGACCTCGTCGAGCATCGGGCCTTCGTTCAGCCCGCGCCACGCGGCGACGAGGCCGACGGCGGTCACTTGATTTTGCTGCGCCTCGGTGAGGGCGTTCTGCACCGGCTCGGGGTCCACGAAGCCATACTTCGGCGAGCTGGTCTGGTAGTGGGCGGACTGCGCGCAGAAGCTGCAATTCTCCGAGCACGCGCCGGCCTTGGCATTGACGATGGAGCAGAGGTGAATCTTGTTGCCCTTGTAGCGCTCGCGGATGCGGTTGGCCCAGGCCATCAGCTCGAAGATGTCGGCGGTGTCCTCCAGCTGGAAGAGCCACAGCGCGTCCTCGCGCTCGATGCGCCCGCCGTTGAGCACGCGCTGGCCCAAGTCGGAAAGGCGTTCGTGAACCGTGGCGTCAAAGGAGTTCGTTCGCATGGTTGACAGGATTACGGAAGGCGCGGCGCAAGGCAAGCGCGTTAGGTCAGGCTTCCAGCCGGACATCCATCAGGCACTACAAGCAGGCTCGCAGGACACCTTGCCTTCTCTGCGGCGAGGCGTGGACGCAGGTCAAAGCCCGGTAGATGCGGAGGCGGGGCTTGTGACAGCAGCTTGTTTCGCCGTGCGCCACGCGATGACGAGCGAACCCAGGATGAGCGCCGCCGCCACGGGGAAGTTCCAGTCGAAGCCCGCCGCGTCGCGGTCGGTGCGGCGGACACACCAGTCAATGAAGACGGCGTAGCCTGCCAGCATCACGGCGCAGAGCATCGCGAAGCGGCCGGTGTCCGCGCTCGGGTGGAAGAGGAGCGCAAGCAATGTCACCAGCATCAAGACCACGCGCCACGCGGGGAACTTGCAGGTCATCGCGAGGGAATCGAGCAGGGTCTTCAGCGCCGGGAACGTGATGACTGTCTTGCCACCCTCGCGCCGGAAGTTCTTGTCCGCCATCGGCCCCATCAGCTCGTTCGTCCCCACGGCGACCCATACATGCTGAAGGTTCGCAACGAGCCGGGCGTCCGCGTGTCCGCGTGCGCGGAGGATGCTCGCGGCCAGGACCGCGCGGCCGTCGCAGTCCTCGCGCTTGCGCTCCCAGACCTCGGCGGCGGTGGGCCAGTAGTCGAGGTTCCACCAGCCGTGCCAGTCGTATTGGTAAGCGATGCGGCGATAGACGAAGCGTTCGACCGCCTTCAACTCGGTCAGCGCCGGAGCATTCGTCGCAATGAGTTGGTCAATCTCGCGGTTGATCTCCGGCATCGCGGGGAGGTGTGGCTGGATCAGCGACTCGGTGTCGAGGTAGTGGCCGAGCTGCCGGAGGAGCAGGACGGGGTTCGGGTAAAGGGTGAACAGCACTACGACCGCGAGCAAAGCCAGCTTGAGGCTGGCGCGCTTGAGCGGTCGTTGGTTTTCGAGCCAGCACCAAAACTGCGCTCCGGTTGTGATGAGACGATTCACCGGAACGTGGGTCTGTGCGGGCTACGGACGCGGACGTCCGCGCTCCATCAATCCAACCGCTTGATGCTGATGTTGCGGAAGGCGACGGGGTCGCTGTGGCCGGCGAAGCCGAAGAAGCCCTTCGTGCGCGCGAGGCCGGGATGCTTGGACTTCGCCATGAAGGTCTCGGGGTCCACCTTGCTCAGGTCGGTGTCGAGGATGACTTCGCCGTTCAGCACGACCTTGATGGTCATGCCTTTCACGGTGACTTCCTGGGAATTCCATTCGCCCACGGGCTTCTGCGCGCCGCGCTTGGCGGCAGCCATGCCGTAGGCGGAACCGTGATACTGCCGGGGGTCGAGTTTCGCGTATTTGGGGGCGGCGTCGTCCAGCACTTGCAGTTCACACATGCCAACGTAGGCGGTGTCGCCCTGCCCGGGATAGCGGATGGCAAGACCGTTGTTGCCACCGGCGGGGACCTTGAACTCCAAGCGCACCACGAAGTCGCCGTATTCCTCCTTGGTGTGAATCGTGCCGCCCTTGCCCTTCTTGCAGACAATCGCGCCGTCCACGACCTCGTAGTTTTCAATGGGGCCAACCCAGCCCTCGAGGTCCTTGCCGTTGAAGAGCGACTTGAAGCCGTCCTTGTCGGCGGCAGTGAGAGTGAAGGCGCAGGCGGTGACGGCGAGGAGGGTGGTGAGAAGTTTCATGGGGGATTAGAATTAAGAGCAAAAGGGGCGGTAGAAAGATTCTCCGCCCTTTAAGTTACTTGCTGAGCTCCTTGACGAAGACGTTGCGCCAGCGGATTTCGCCGCCGTGGGTCTGGAGCTGGATGGGGCCTTTCTCGGGCACGCCGACCTTGCGGTCGTAGTAGTTCTCCAGCTTGGCGTTCTCCACGACGAGCTTCTCGTTGAGCCAGATGGTGACGTTCTCGCCCTGCATGATGATGCGGAACTTGTTCCACTCGCCGAAGGGCTTGTCGGCCAGCACCAGCGGGTCTTTGCCGGGCGCACCGGGCGAGTTGTTCCAAAGACCGCCGGAGCCTTTATTAGCGCCGAGCTTGAACTTCGATTCCTCCGTGTAGTCCCAAATCTGCACCTGCGGCACGCCGCGCAGGTAGATGCCGCTGTCAGCTTTCGCAACCGTCTTGTATTCGAGCAGGAGTTCGAAGTCGCCGTAGTCCTTCTCCGTCGTCGCGTAAGCGCCGAAGCCATCGTTCACCAAGTCATCGCCCTCGACATACCAGTGGGCCTTGCCGGTCTTGCCCAACTCCATCATGCCGCCCTTCTGGTCGGCAGCGGTCCACTTCTTGATTTGCTCGGCGCGCAGCTCCGGCGTCATGGCGAGGAGCTTGCGATGATCGAAGGTGCTCCCTCCGCGCCAGCCCTTCAGGTCTTTCCCATTGAAGAGAGCGGTGAAGCCGGCCGGTGGCTGGGCGGCCTGCGTGCTGACGCTCAAGGCCAGCGAGGCGAAAGCGGTGGCAACAAGCAGGCGGAACAAACGAGGCGATGTGTTTTGCATATGGTGCGGTGTTGTTAAACGAGTCTTGCCCGATGGTCAATCAAGGCGTTGAAAAACGACGGGGCGATGTGCCTTTGGATTCACAACCAGATAGCCATGCCGGAAGCCACAATGCGCATGTGGGCGGCCGCGCTCCGCGGCTACGCCAGCAATTTCTGAATCAGCTCTCCATGCACGTCCGTGAGCCGGTAGTCGCGGCCTTGGAAGCGGAACGTGAGCTTCAAATGGTCGAGGCCCAGCAGATGAAGAATCGTCGCGTGCAAGTCATGGACATGGCAGCGGTCCTGCGCCGGACCGAAGCCGAGTTCATCCGTCTCGCCGATGGTTTGGCCACCCTTCACACCGCCGCCGGCGAACCACATGGTGAACGCATCAATGTGATGATTGCGCCCGGTCTTGTCGCGGTTCTCGCCCATCGGCGTCCGACCGAACTCGCCGCCCCA
>CAMBZO010000138.1 GCA_945872195.1 Akkermansia muciniphila
ATCGAGGCGACGGCGTCCACGCGCAGGCCATCGATGTGGAAGCGTTCGCACCAGAAGAGCGCGTTCGCGGTCAGGAAGTTGCGGACCTCGTGGCGGCCGAAGTTGAAGATGAGCGTGCCCCAGTCCTGATGCGCGCCCTGGCGCGGGTCCTCGTGTTCGTAGAGCGCGGTGCCATCGAAGCGCGCCAGCGCCCAGTCGTCGCGCGGGAAGTGCGCGGGCACCCAGTCCACGAGCACGCCGATGCTCGCCTCATGCAGCGCGTTGACGAGGAACTGGAAATCATCCGGCGTCCCGTAGCGGCAGGTGGGCGAGTAGAAGCCCGTGACTTGGTAGCCCCAGCTCGGGTAGTAGGCGTGCTCCGAGACCGGCAGGAACTGGATGTGCGTAAAACCCATGCGCTGGACGTATTCCACGAGCAACGGCGCGACCTCGCGGTAGCTGAAGGACTCGGCGATGCTCTTCTTCATCCACGAGCCGAGGTGGACTTCGTAGATGCTCAAGGCCTCGCGCAACGGCTGGCGCGTGCGGCGCTGCTCAAGCCACGCGTCGTCGGTCCAGGCGAACTTGCGGTTGTTCCAGACGATGGAGGCGTTCTGCGGCGCGGCCTCGAAGAAGAAGCCGTAAGGGTCGGTCTTGAGGACGATTTCGCCGAGGGCATTGCGAACCTCGAACTTGTAGAGCGTGCCTTCGCCCAGGCCCGGCACGAAGAGTTCCCACACGCCGGACGCGCCGAGCCGCCGCATCGGGTGGTAGCGCCCGTCCCAGTTGTTGAACAACCCCACCACGCTGATGCGTTGCGCCTCGGGTGCCCAGACCGCGAAGCTCACGCCGGGCACGCCATCCACCTCGCGGAGCTGCGCGCCGAGCTTGTCGTAAATGCGGCGCTCATTGCCCTGGCCGAAGAGGTAGAGGTCCGTCTCGCCCAGCGACGGCCAGAAGGAATACGCGTCGCGCGTGCGGCGGGTGTTGCCCTGAAAGTCCGTGATGACGAGGTCGTAGGCGAAGGTGCGTTGCGCGGCGGGCGTCGTGCCCTCGAACAGCCCGCGGGCGTCGAGCCTCTCCAGCACGAAGGACGGCTTTTGCGGCTCATGCACCGGCACTACCTCGACCCGCGCGGCGTTCTGGAGCAACGCGCGCACGACGAGCCCGGTGCCATCACCGAGCGGGTGCATCCCGAGCAACTGGTGGGGCGAGGAATGCAGGGCATTGACGAGGCTGTCCAGTTCGGCCGGCGTCAGAATCATGCAGGCATAGTGGTAGGCCGACGCGCGGAAAACACGCAAAAAGCCACCACCTCAGCGGGTCGCGACCTGTTTCCGCCGCCAGAGTTCAAAGTGGTAGAGCGCCACGACCACGAGTGCGTGCTGAATCTTCCCCGAGGCGATCAACTCCGGCAAGTCCGCCACCGGCACGAGCTGCGTGCGGATGTCCTCGCAACTGTCGAACTCCACCGGATGCGTAAGCCGGCAGTTGCGCACCAGCAGCGTGTGGCAGGTGTTCGACATGATGGCGGGGTTTGGAAAAATCTGGCCGATGAGTTCCACTTGGTCGCCTTCGTAGCCGGTCTCCTCGCGCAACTCGCGCTGGCCACCCACGACTGGCGAACTGTCATCCGCGTCCATCACGCCGCCCGGAATCTCCAGTTCGACGGTGTCCGAGCCGTGGCGGTATTGCTCCACCATCACCAGCTTGTCGTCCGGGGTGACGGCGATGACGTTGACCCAATTCCGAGTGTCGAGGACGAAGAAGTCGTGTTCCGCCCCCGTGCGCGGCGAGCGCTTCACGTCCGTGCGCACGGTGAAGATGCGGAAGTCCGCGAGGTGCTTGGAACTGAGGACGGGCCACTTTTCAATCATGGCGGTGGAGCATCCGTTCGCTGGAGGGGAAAGGGAAGTTGAGAGTTGGGAAGTTGAGGGGCCCGCTCGAACTCCCAGACCGTCTCTCAACACTCAACTTTCAACTCTCAACTACTTCTCCGGGGTGATCAGCAGTAGTGGACGAACCGCTTCGCGTGCGGGCCGAGGTGCTGGAGTGATTTCGCCGTGCGGGCCCCACGCCCGAAGCGGAAGGCAAAGGGCAAAAGTGAAAAAACTAATGGCCACCACCGTGGTGGCGACTTGCAGTCGCCGCCTTGTGGGATGGATTGGCTGGAGGGCGGCGGCTGGAAACCGCCGGCACAAGTTGCGCAAGGACATGTGCTGCTTCTGCAGCACAGCCAGTGGGCTCACAACTCGAAGTCCACGACCGTCACCTTTTCGATGAGCGGCATCGCGCTCGCAACGAAGGCCAGATGCTCCGGGTGCGCGAGGTAGGCGTCGCGCGCGGCAGCGTCGGTGAGCGTCATCACGAAGGCGTGCGTGTGGCCCGCGTTCTGGCCCTCGGGGCTGTTGTTCGGGCCAACGATGAAATCCTCGACGCCGGGAATGCTCTCGGAGAGGTCGAGCAGGTTGGAGCAAATCTGGTCGATCTGCTCCGGCGTGGTGTCGGCTTTGAACTGGATGAGTGCGATGTGTTTGACTCTGGCCATAAGTTTTTTAAGTGCCCGCGCCGGAAAACCCCGCCGCGCGGGACGTTCGAATTGCGGCGGAGTATGCGGACTGGCCGCGGCAAGTCAAACGCGCGTTCTAACTGCCACGCTGCCGAGGGGTTCAAGAAAAGAAGGCCAGCGGCAGTTGCCGAGCGCACGCTTCCTGGAGTCCACTCACGCCCAAGCCCAGCAGCCGCAGCGGCCGGTGCACGAGCCGCTCGCGCGCGAGCAGCCAGCAGCCGAGACGGTAAATCTCCCGCGCCTCGTGCAGCGGCTCCTCCACCGAGATCTGCCGCGTGAGCGTGGTGAAGTCGCCGTAGCGCACCTTCACCTGCACGGTCAGCGCTCCGAGCCGGCTCTGCGCCAGCTTCGCCGCGATGTCAGCGGACTGCTCGCGCAGGCACGCGCGCAACGTGGGCCGGTCGTCAGTGTCGCGCAGGAAGGTGTTCTCGCTGCTGATGCTCTTAACCTCGTCGCCCAGATAGAGCGGGCGCGGGTCGTCGCCGATGGCAAAGCGTTTCAGCTCCGGCCCCCACGACCCAACCAACGCCCGCAGGTCTCCGGAATAATCCTGCAAGTCGCCCACGGTGCGCAGCCCGGCACGCACGAGATTCTCTTCCGTGACTTGGCCGACGCCGTGGAGCGAACGCACCGGCAGCGGGCGCAGGAACGCGACCTTCTCCGATTCGTGGATGAGCGTCAGGCCGTCGGGCTTTTTGAAATCGCTGGCGAGCTTGGCCAGCAGCTTATTGGGTGCGATGCCGATGGTGGCCGTGATCTGCCGTTGCGTGCGGATGAGTTGCTTGAGAGCACGGGCCAGCGGTAACGCGCGCTCCAGACTCGCGTCGGCGGAGTCAGCCTGCGCCTGCGCGGAGACATCCGCGTAAGCTTCGTCCACGGACACTTGCTGGATGAGTTCGCCCGCGCTCTCTCGCACAAGCGCCATGATGGCGCGCGACTCCGCCTGATACGCGGCCATGCGCGGCCGGACGAAGACTCCGGCGGGGCAAAGCCGGCCTGCGGTCACGCTGGGCATCGCCGAGCGCACGCCGAACTTGCGCGCCTCGTAGCTCGCCGCCGCGACGACGCCGCGCTGTGTGGGCGGCGCACCGACGATGACAGGACGGCCCCGGAGCGCGGGGTTGTCCCGCTGCTCCACAGACGCGTAGAACGCGTCCATGTCGAGGTGAAGAATGACGCGGTGCATGCGCGTGCGCGCCGCGTTACTTGCCCGGCGGAGTCGCCGGCGACCCAGTGCGGATGAAGTCGAGGATCGCAGCGCGAGCGGGGTCGCCGTCGTTGGCGATGTTGTTGCCGACGGAGCCGTGGTTGCGGTCCTTGACGAGCAGCTCCGTGACGCGCTTGTTCCCCGCCGCTTGGAGGACGGAGACGAAGAACCGGTTCTCCTCCGCACGCGTGGCCATGTCCTTATCCGCGTAGAGCACGAGCAACGGCGCAGTGTCCGCGCGCGCGAAGCGGATGGGGGCGGCGTCGTCCGCCGTGATGTTGAAGCGGCTGATGCCCCGCTCCGCGCGAACCGTGTAATGCGTCATCAACTGGCCGCTGACCGGGATGTAGCCGGCGAAGTTCGTCGGGGCCAGGCCGTGCCTTTGAAAATACCGCGCGTCCATCGCGAGCATCGCTGAGAGGTAGCCGCCCGCCGAATGCCCGCCAACGAAGACCCGGCGCGCGTCGCCACCCTTCTCTGCGATGTGCTTTTGCACCCAGGCGCAGGCAGCGGCGGCGTCCTCGATGTAGGCGGGAAAAGTGGCTTTGGGACTGAGACGGTAGTTGGCCGCCGCCACCGCCACGCCGGCCCGGGCCAGGCTCTGCGCGATCTTGACCGTGGACGCGTCGTCCTTCGTGCCGCCGGTCATGCCGCCGCCGTGGAACCAGACGAGCGTGGCGAATGCGGGTTGTTCCGCGGGCAGATATAGGTCCAGCCGGCAGCGCTGCTGCTCAAGCTCAGTGAGCGTCGCCTCGCCCTTATAAGCGACATTCTTGACAGTCTGCGGTTCGGCACTGGACGCGGATGGAATCGCCACCTGACCGAGGCACAGGAGGAGGCTCAACAGTATCAGGCGGGCAGTCGCCACACAGCGGAGTAATCGCGGTTCATTCATGGGCCGAGCCTACGCGGAGTTTACTGCCCCTGTCAGCCAGCACGAAAATCCGCCGCACTGCCGCATCCAGACGCTGCCTGGGACTCAGCGCTGCCGTCGCTTCCAATGGAAGCTCAATACTCGCGGTTCTTTTTGATGCCCGGCTGGGGGATGGGATACTTCCCGTCCTTGTCCGCCTGCACAGGTGCTGGGCTGTCGAACGTGAGCTTGTCCACGTTGGGCGCATATTCGTGCTCGTGGTTGAGGAATTCCTCGAAGGTCACTTCCTGCCCCGTGTGCGCGGCGTAGCGACCAAGGGAAGTGGCGACGCTGGCGTAAACGCCCGAGGGAGCCTCGTTGAACGGCTTGTCATTGCGGATGGCATCCATCAGCGCGGCCCATTCGTTGAGGAACGGGTCGTCCGGGCCGTCCTTGGTGTCCTTGGATTTCCAGATCAGGTTTTCGCTGGTCGGATTCTGCGTCCGATACGTGCTCGAGGGGCGTCCGCAATCGCCCTGCTTGGAAACGATCGCCATGCCCTTGGTGCCGTGCGCGTAGCTCGAGTAAATGGGCGCCGCGCCCGCCATGCCGCGGCCGTCCATGATCATCTTCGCTCCGTCGGCGAAGGTGTATTCCACCGAGTAGGAATCGAAGTTCTGATCCACATAGGGCGCGCCGTCCGGGTTGGTCCGGTAGTGGCGCGCGCCGACGCCCTGCGCCTTCACCGGCCATGCGTTCTTCATCCAGCAGAGGTGGTCAATGTGGTGGATGTTGAAGTCGCTGAAGCCGCCGCCGCTGGCCCACAGGAAGCTGTGGAAGCGCGAGATCTGCCACATCAACTCGCTCGGCTGGCCAGGCCATTTTGTTGAGTAGGCCGAGCCAATCGGTCCCTGCATCCGGTAGCCGCGCATCAGGGTGATGTCGCCGATTTCGCCATCCTGGATGCGCTTGTGCAATTCCTGGAGCGCTCGGCTGTGGCGCGATTTGAGTCCGACGCCCACCTTGAGATTCTTCGCCGAGGCTTCCTCCGCCAGCTTGAGCATCCGGCGCGAGGTCGGGCCGTCCGCCGTGAGCGGCTTTTCCATGAAGACATTGAGGCCCTTCTCGATCGCGTATTTGAAATGCACCCAGCGGAAAGCCATCGGCGTGGTGAAAATGGCGACGTCGCCTTTCTTGAGGCAATCCATCGCGCCCTTGTAGGCGTCGAAGCCGATGAACTTGCGGTCGTCCGGCACGTCCACCTGGTCCTTGTGCTTGCGTTTGAGAGTCTCGTAGCTGCCCTTCAAGCGGTGATCGAAGACATCCGCCATGGCGACGAGCTTGGGCGGACCGCTTTGCTGCATGGCATTGGAAGCCGCGCCGCCCCCGCGCCCGCCGCAGCCAATGAGGGCGACGTTCACCTGATCGCTGCCGGCTGCGTGGACATGCGGCAGGGCGATGCCCGCGAGTGCGCCCAAGGCGACAAGCTGGCCGGAGTTTTTCAGGAGTTCACGTGGGGACGAGGGCGAATCCGAAGGTGTGTTCACGAGGCATCTTTTTTCCAGACACGGCACAGTGTCAAGACACCAGCCAGATCGGGGAGTGACCTCACTCTACGGACGCGAAGAACGCGACGCTGCGGCGCGTTTTGAAACACTTCACCCCCCTGCTCAATTCCAATCCCGTCAGCGTCCCCGTGCTCGTGCCGAACTTGTCGGCGGCGATGCCGAGGCGTTGGAGCATATTGACGTAGAGATTGCACAACGGCGGCGGGTTCTTCGGATCGAAGTGGAAGAACTGCCGCTGGCAAAGCTCTTCATCACTATCTTGCAGAGGCTTGGCGTGGAGAGGGACTCGTTCGGCGGACACACCGGAACGTTAACCCGAGTTTGATTCGGGTGGTGGCACTCGTAAGGCCAATCTGCGCAGGTAAAACGGTTCAGAGTGTAAACGCCGGACCTTTGACGAGCCCTTCAAGTGCGACGCCGGCCCACCCCGCCCTTGCGCAGCGCCACCCACCGCACTTTTCGACCGGCGTTTACGGCTCTCCCGTGTCACTTCGGTGGAGCCGCGATCGCTGGTTTGGACGATGATTTCGTGGACGCTTTGGCGGAGCATGGGAAGGGATTACAGCCGCGAAAAAACGCGGAGAGCACAAAGGAAATCAACGGGTCGAGAACTTGGGACCACGAAGCCGCCGCTGCTTCGTTGTGACCTTGGGGCCGTTTCGCGGCCATTCGGCTCCTCCACTGCTCAGTTCCGCGCAAGCAGCTTCTCCAAGTCGTCACTCTTGGGATGCCCCACGGTGACGGCCTTCTGGTAGTGCCAGCGGGCCAATTCGCGCGTGGGCGGCTGCTGCGTGGCGTAATAGACTGCGAGGTTGTAGTGCGCGACGGCGTAGCCGGGGGCGAGCTGGATGG
>CAMBZO010000139.1 GCA_945872195.1 Akkermansia muciniphila
CGCACGCTCATCCGCGCCGGTGCGGACAGTTGCGCGGTCGAGGCGGTGTTCGATGTGGCGAAGTTGCGCGGGCCGCTCACCGCGTTGCTGGAGGAGCACGGGCTGGAGCCGTGCGAGGAAAACCAGCTCGTCCTCAAGCGCATCTTCACTGCTGCGGGTGCGAACCGCCAGTTCGTCAACGGCTCGCCCACCACGCTCGCCACGCTCGCGGTCATCGGCGAGGGACTCGTGGACATGCATGGCCCGCACGACCACCAGTCGCTTCTGCACCCGGCGAAGCAGCTCGCGATTCTGGACGCGTTTGGCGGGCTCTCAGCGCAAGTCGCCGCCTTCGCCGAACTCGTCCGCCGCCGCGCCAGCATTGGGCGGGAGAAGGCCGCGCTGATCGTGGACGAGCAGACTTACGCGCAGCAGCTCGACCTGCTCCGGCATCAAGTCCACGAAATCACCGCGGCCCAGCTCCGGCCCGAGGAGGAAGCCGAGGTGGAGGCCGAGCATCATCGCGCCAGCAATGCCGCGCGCCTGCTGGAGTTGTCGCAGGCCGCGCTCAACGCGCTCGATGGCGACGACGGTTCGCTGTTCAACCAGCTCGGCGCGATGGGGCGCACGGTGCAGGAACTTCAACGCGTGGACGCTTCGGCCAAAGCCTTCGGCGACACGCACGCGCAGGTCGTCGCATCCCTGCGCGAACTTCAGTCGGACCTCTCCCGCTACACCGACCGCGTGGACCTCGACCCCGCGCGGCTCGCGCAGTTGGAGGAGCGGCTCAACCTGATTCACTCGCTCAAGCGCAAGTATGGCGCGTCGCTCGCCGAGGTCATCGCGTTTGGCAACGACGCGAAGGCAAAGCTTCAGAGCCTTGAGCAACGCGATGCGGAACTCGCGCGGTTGAACGACGCGCTCGCGAAGCTGGACGCGGAGCTGGCCCGTGCTGGCCGCGACCTGACCGCGGCGCGGCGCAAGGTGATTCCCAAGCTGGCCAAGTCGGTCACGCGGCAGTTGCAGGATCTGGGCTTCCAGCAGAGCGAGCTTGGAATTGCGCTTGCACCGACAGCTCCGTCAGCCACCGGGTGCGACGGGGTGGAATTCCAGTTCGCTCCGAATCCCGGCGAACCTGCACGGCCGTTGCGCGCCATCGCGTCGAGCGGGGAAATGGCGCGCGTGATGTTGGCGCTCAAGACCGTGCTCGCGGCGGAGGACGAGATCCCCGTGCTGGTCTTCGACGAGGTGGACGCGAACGTCGGCGGCGAGACGGCGAACGCCGTCGGGGAGAAGATGCGGCAGATTGCGCGTGCCCGGCAGGTGATCTGCATCACGCACCTCGCGCCGGTCGCGGCGGCAGCGGACACGCACTTCGTCGTGACCAAGCAAGTCCGCGACGGCCGCACGCTCACGGACATCCAGCCCCTCACGCGCCCGCAGCGCGTGGAGGAGTTGGCCCGGATGCTGGGTGGACAGGGCGAAGCCGCCCTCAGGCACGCCGAGGCGTTGCTCGTGGACGTGCGGTAGGGCGGGATTTCCGATGCTCCGCTGCGCCTTCTCCCTTCCTCGGAGGAAGGGAGCGGGAGGAAAAGCTACTTTCAGAACCGCGCCAGCGCTTCCAGCTCCTTGACGCGCGCGTCGATCGCCTGCCGCGTCGCCTTCGTGGTGGCCACCACGCCGAAGCCTTCGCAGCAGAAGGACGCCGTCACCGTTCCGTGGATGATGGCGCGGCGAAGGTTCTTCTCCACGTCCCCCTTCGCGCTGGCGAGGTAGCCGATCATCCCGCCGACGAACGAATCGCCCGCGCCCGTCGGGTCCACGACCTTCTTGAGCGGGTAGGCCGGGGCGATGAAGAAGCCCTTGGGGCCAGACAACACCGCGCCGTGCGAGCCCTTCTTGATGATCACGTATTTGGGGCCGAGCTTGTGGATCTTCTTCAGCGCGCTGAAGACGTTGTCCTCCTGCGTGAGTTGGTGGGCCTCGCCTTCGTTGAGGACAAAGGCATCCACGCGCTTGAGCAGGCGCAGCAGGTCGGGGAGCATGATGTTCATCCACAGGTCCATCGTGTCGGCAACGATGAACTTGGGCCGGCTCAACTGGTCAATGACCGCGTGCTGGATGGGCGGGGCGATGTTGGCCAGTAGCACGTAGGGCGCGGCTTTGTAATCCCCCGGCAGCTTGGGCGACCAGCTCTCGATGACGCCCAGCACCGTGTCGAGCGTGCGGCGGTTGTTCATGTTGACCTCGTATTCGCCGGACCAGTGGAAGGTCTGGCCGGCCTTCACGCGTTCGAGGCCGGCGAGTTCGATGCCGTGCTTCTGGTAGAGCTTGATGTATTTCGCCGGGAAATCCCCGCCCACCACGCCGAGCAGCTTGGTGGGCGCGAAGAAGCTCGCCGCGATGGCCGCGTGGCTGGCGGAGCCGCCCAGCAGGCGCGGGTTCTCCGCGCTGGGGGTCTTGATGGAATCGAGGGCGGTGGTGCCGACTACGAGGACGCTCATGGAGTGTGGGTGAAATTAGTTCGTTGCGGCGCGGACGCTAGTGAGAAAGCAAACGCACGGCAAGACACATGCAACCTTGCGCCATCGGCACGCCTCTCCTTAAATCAGAGCGTGCCGACCAAAATCATCGCCGTGGCGAACCAGAAGGGTGGAGTGGGCAAGACCACCACCGCCGTGAACCTCGCCGCTTGCCTCGCCGCGCTGGGGCAGCGCGTGCTGCTGGTGGACATCGACCCGCAGGCGAACGCGACGAGCGGCGTGGGCCTGGAGAAGACGGAGGGCGCGAGCGCGTATCGCGCGTTGCTGGGCGAGGAGACTTTAATCGGGCGCATCAAGCCCACGGCGTTCGCGCGGCTGGAGGTAGTGCCCAGCGAGGTGGATCTGTGCGGCGCGGAGATCGAGTTGGCGCGGATGGAGAATCATTTGCAGCGGCTCACGCTGGCGTTGCAACCGATCCGCGAGTCGAAGCGGTTTGATCTGATTATTATTGATTGCGCGCCGTCGCTGGGGGTTCTCACGCTGAACGCGTTTGCCGCGGCGGATGCGTTGCTGGTGCCGCTGCAGTGCGAGTATTACGCGCTGGAGGGGATCTCGATGATCCATCGCGTGCTGGGGCAGGTGCGGGAAGCGGGGGTGAACCCGCGGCTGGAATTGCTGGGCGTGGTGATGACGATGTTCGACGGGCGCACGCGGCTCTCGCAGCAGGTGCTGAGCGAGGTGCAGGAGCATTTCGGCGAGAAGGTTTTTGATACGGTCATCCCGCGCACGACGCGGCTGGCGGAGGCGCCGAGCCACGGGCAGCCGATCATCCACTACGATAAATACAGCGCCGGGGCGGCCGCCTACGAGGTGCTCGCGCAGGAGGTGCTGGAGCGGTTGGGCGGAGGGTTGAAAGTTGAAAGTTGAGCGGCGGCGCGGGGGCGGGGGGGCAGTCTCCCTCGTGCTCGTAATCCTAATCTTAATCCTGCTCTTCGGTGGATTGGGGGAGCAGGATTAGGATTAGGATTAGGATTACGAGTAAGAGGCCGAGGGGGGCGCGTGCGGGCTTGAACGCGGGCGGGGAGGGTGGCCTACTCCCGGAACATGAATTTCGACGCGGGTTCGCAATTTTCTTTTGGCCCACTGCTCACCGCTGCGGTCGGCTCGGTGTTGCTTGGTTTGTTCCTCGCGCTGCTGCTGGCGGGGGCGCTGCATGTGGCGTTGCACGCGGCGGGCGCGTGGCGGACGAAGCGGGGAGCCGAGCTGAAGTTTTCGTGGTGGCTGGCGGTGCTGGGCGTGGGGCTGTGCGCGGTGGTGGGCGGGTGCACGGGGTTGAAGATGGGCGTGGCCCGCGCGGTGGTGTCGGTGGCGCGGGACTTGGGGCCGAAGATGGCGGAGGAGGGGTTGCAGCAGGCGTTGCGCGGCGCGGGGATGACAAATTTCGCGCAGCTCGACGTGAAGCAGATGCGCGAGTGGGTGGCCAAGGCGGAGTCGGCGCCATTGCCGCCGCTGGATTTTCCGGGGGCGGAGCAGTTGCGTCCGCAGATCGAGGAGGCGAGGGCGAAGTTGTTGCCCTCGGTGAAGGCGCTGCTCGATACGCACACGAAGGAGGGGAGGCTTGCCTTGAACGAGGTCGTCACTTCACTCTGGCCGAAGTTGTTCGCCGAGTTGACCGCGTGGGAACGCCGTTTCCGCCGCTCGGAAATCATCTCGGGCGTCGTGTGGGTCGTGGGCATCGAGGCCGCGCTCGCGCTGGGCTGCCTGGTGATGCGTCTCACGCGGAAGGATCTGCCCGCCCGTCCGGCGACACCGCCCAAACTCTAATCATGGCTACGAAACCAAAATCAAAACGTTCAGCGAACTCACCGCCCACGTCCGTCATCACGGGCGCGGCGGGCTTTCTCGGCTCGCACCTGAGCGACCTGCTGTTGTCGAAGGGCCACCGGGTGGTGGGCATTGACAATCTGGTGACGGGTTCGGTGTCGAACATCGAGCATCTGGCCGGGAACCAGAACTTCCGGTTCATCCATCAGGACGTGACGGAGTTTTTGTTCCTCGATGGACCGGTGAATTACGTGTGGCACTTCGCGTCGCCGGCCAGCCCGGTGGATTACGCGCTGCTGCCGATCCAGACGCTGAAGGTCGGCTCGCTGGGCACGCACAAGGCGCTGGGCCTGGCGAAGGAGAAGGGCGCGCGGTTCCTGCTGACGAGCACGAGCGAGATTTACGGGGACCCGCTGGTGCATCCGCAGACGGAGGATTACTGGGGCAACGTGAACACGATCGGGCCGCGCGGCTGCTACGACGAAGCTAAACGCTTCGCCGAGGCGATCACGATGGCCTATCACCGGCAGCACCAACTGGAGACGAGGATCGTGCGCATCTTCAACACCTACGGCCCGCGGATGCGCCTCAAGGACGGGCGCGTGGTGCCGGCGTTCGTGAGCCAGGCACTGCGGGGCGAGCCGCTCACGGTGTTCGGCGACGGCAAGCAGACGCGGAGCTTCTGCTACTGCTCGGACCTCATCGAGGGGATTTACCGGCTGATGATGAGCGAGGATCCGCTGCCGGTGAACATCGGCAACCCGCGCGAGATGACGATGCTGGAGTTCGCCCGCGAGATCATCGCGGCCACCGGATCCAAGAGCAAAATCGTCTTCAAGCCGCTGCCGGTAGATGACCCGAAGCAGCGCAAACCCGACATCACCCGGGCGCGGAAGTTATTGAAGTGGGAGCCAAAGGTGGAACTCGCGGACGGGCTGGCGCGGACGATCGAGTTCTTCCGCACGAAAGTCTGAGTGCGCCTACGGGATTTGTCGCATGGCGGTGCCCAAAACCTGTTTTACATTTGACCGGCTCATTGAATTCCGTTACCACCCCGGTCATTCAGAACGCCACACACGCGAAAGAATTTCCAGCTTGGTTCAGGGCAGCGGCCGGCCTTAACGCGCACCAGAAATGGTAAAGTCATTCCTCTGCATTGATTTCGGAGCCACGACCGTCAAGGTCGCGGAGTTCGAGCCGAATGAAACCGGCTCGCTGCGGCTCAAGAACTACGCGCTCCGGTCCATGGGGCAGTCGGGTTTCGCCGAGGAGCGGGAGGCGGTGGTGCTGGGCGCGCTGAAGGAAATCCTCACGGACGGGGTGCAGGGCGCGTTCAAGGCGCATCACATCAACGTCTGTGCGCCGGGTTTCATGGTCTTCTCCAAGTTCCTCAAACTGCCCGCTACCGACCCCGGTAAGGTGAGCCAGATCATCCAATACGAGGCCCAGCAGAACGTCCCATTCCCCTTGGAAGAAGTCGTTTGGGACTACCAAATCCTCGGCAGCGCGCCTACCGGCGAGCTTGAAGTGCTGCTGGTGGCCATCAAGAACGAGGTGGTCGAAAGTTTTTTCCGAATCGGTGAGCAGGCGGGGTTGAACATGAAGTTGGTGGACGTTTCGCCCGCCGCGCTGTGCAACGCCTACCGCTTCAACTACGGCGACGCCGAGGGTTGCGTCATGCTGTTGGACATCGGCGCGCGGAGCAGCAACCTCCTGTTCTTCGAGCAGGGCCGGGTCTATTCGCGCTCGATTAACATTGGCGCGAACTCGATCACGACGGACTTCGCCACCGAGGCGAAGATGAAGTGGGACGATGCGGAGAAGTTGAAGATCGAGGAAGGCTTCGTCAGCCTCGGCGGGGCCTACGAGGAGCCGAGCAACCCCCATCAGGCACTTATCTCGAAGATCGCGCGGCAGGTGATGACTCGCCTGCACATCCAGATGAACCAGACGATCCAGTTTTACCGTGGCCAGCAGGGCGGGTCGGCCCCGACGAAGCTGTATCTCGCCGGCGGCGCGTCGCTCCTGCCTTATACCGCACAGTTCTTCGCTGAGAAGCTCACCGTGCCGGTGGATTACTTCAACCCCTTCCGCAACATCCAGATAGACCCGGCGATCAACCTCGAGGAGATGGCGAAAGTGGCGCACCAGTTCGGTGAGGTCGTCGGCCTGAGCATCCGCAACCTAGCCCAGTGCCCGGTGGAATTGAACTTGTTGCCGGCCAGCCATCGGAAGCAGCAGAACTTCAATGCGAAGCGGGTTTATTTCCTCGCCTCGGTGCTCTGCGTCCTTGTTACCCTGCTCGCCTTCGGCGGGTTCTTTGGCGCGATGGTGGGTCGCAAGCAGGACGCTCTGGTAGAGATCCAGAAGCAGATCGAGCCCCTTGAGCGCGACAGCCTAGCGCTGCAGAAGGCAAATAAGGAACTCAACGCGGCGAAAGAGCTTTCGGAGCAATACATTCAGCTGGTCGGCGCGCGCCCGCGGTGGGCCGAGCTGCTCTCAGGCATCCAGCAGGTCCTCGCGGCCGCGGCCACGAACCACGGCATCAAGCTCGCCACCGGAGCAGATGGTGATGGAGCAGGCGGCTCCAACGACGTGATCGCGGCTGTCTGGATCGAGCATATGGAAATCAACGCCGGGGCTGGAGGGGCACCTGCCCGGCGCCCTGCCGACATGGCGATGGATTCTTTCGGTGGTGGTCCCCCTATAGCTCCTTTCGGTGGTGGTCC
>CAMBZO010000140.1 GCA_945872195.1 Akkermansia muciniphila
CGCATCACGCTGGGTTACGCGGCGATAGCGGCTGCGCGTGAGGTTTGGGTGCTTGCGTCCGGTGCCGGCAAGGAGGAGGCGCTGCGGGAATCACTTTCGCCAGATGGAACGACACCACTGGCGCGTGTGCTGCGCGGCCGGGAGCGGACGTGTATTTTCACCGACCTCAGCGGTTACGGCAGCAGCACGATGCGGTAGAAGCGCAACGCCTTTCCTGCCGCAGTGTTGTCCGTAAACGTCGCGGTGCCGCCGGAGACGGTGTTGGTCACAACGGGTGTCCACGCAAACCTATCCAACAAGCTGGTGCTGCTCTCCAGTCGGTAAGAGCGTCTGCACGCCTTGCGATGAGAGGATTTGAAAATTACCACCGCCGAGATCGATCTGGAGACTGCCGCCAAAGTCGAAGGTGCTGAACAGGTTCGTGCCCGACAGAGCCAAACTCGCCATCCCCGCGGTGGCAGACGGGTTTGTGGTCTCATTCAATGGCCCGCCAAACGCCCCTGCCCAGAGCACATTCCCGTCCGGGTCCAATTTGGCGATGTAAACGTCACGAGAGTTGACGGAGGACTGGAATGTGAACTGGCCAATCCTCATGTTGCCAGCGAAGGGGCCTAGAACGTAAACATTTCCACCAGCATCCAACGCGACTCGATGCGTCCCCGCGACAAGCGTGCCTTGGACCGTTCCCACCCAAATAGCATTGCCGCTCGAATCATACTTGGCGAAGTAACCCCGAGCGAACTCACTGCCAGATTCAACGTAATCGTTCCGAATCTAGTCGGTGAGCCGGGGTTCAAATTGCCCACAATGACTGAATTGCCTGCCGGGTCCACGGCGAGGTCTCTCAAATCTTCACTGCCAGCGCTCCCCGCCCGTGAAGCCCAGCGAAACGCCGGAGGCTGAAGCTGCGCCTGTGCGGACTCCAGAAGCAGTCCCAGCGCGAGAATGAAACCGATGAACCGGCGCGTCTCCTGCCCCCGCGGATGCGTGCCAGCGAATTATTCCCTGCGGACAGGCAAAGCCTTTCCTGCTGATATCTTGGTGTGCTGCATTGAGGCGTCATCATCGGACAACCGTCCCGAAAAAATTAATACCGTAGAAGCCGCAGTTCGCATCTCAGTTTCTTGCAAGCGGAGTTGGGCGTTCATGGCTACCTAAGGGTGAGTGAACCAAGCCGACGCTGAAGTCCGCGCTCCGGTCGCATCGCTCCATCTCAAATGATTTCGCGGATGGGTTGCCCGCCGTCGAGGATGGGCACGGGCCGACCGGTGAAGTCGTTGAACGTGTGCTCCGGGTCAATGCCGAGGAAGTGATAGACGGTGGCCAGCACGTCGCCCGGCGTGAGTGGGCGCTCGACGGGGAACTCGCCGTTCGTGCTCGATGCGCCGATGACTTGCCCGGTCTTCAACCCGCCCCCGGCCAACATCACGGAGAAGACATCGCCCCAATGGTCGCGGCCCGGCACGGGGATGCCCGGCTGGCCTTCGTTGATCTTCGGTGTGCGGCCGAACTCGCCCATCACCATCACCATCACGTCGTCGAGCATCCCGCGCTCGCCCAAGTCCTCCAGCAGTGCCGCCACCGCGCGGTCGAGCACGGGAAGTTTGTAGCCGTGCCCTTTCGCGATGCCGGAGTGGTCGTCCCAGTGCGGCATGTCCACGGTGACAAAGCTCACGCCCGACTCGACGAGCCGCCGCGCCAGCAAGGTGTAATGCCCCCACGGCCCGCGCCCGTAACGGTCGCGTGTCTTCGCGTCCTCCTTCTCGATGTCGAACGCTTCGCGCGCGCGGTTGCCCGTGACCATGTCCACGGCCTGCTGCTGATACAGATCCATCGCATCCATGAGCCGCCCCCGGTCCAACCCGCGCCGGAAGCCGTCGAGCTGCGTGAGCAGGTCCACGCGCGACTGCGTGCGGGCCGCGTCGCCGGTAAAGTTCTCTAGGCACTGCGGTTTCTGCACCGGCCCCGTCTGGCTCGCCGCGAGATACTTCTGCGCCGTGTTCACATCGAAGGGATTGAACGCCGGCCCCAGATAGGCCGCGCCCTGATAGCCGGGAAACAGGTAAACACTCTGCGCCGCCGGCAACCCAACGTAAGCCGGCAGCCCCGGCGCGTTCGGCCCTCGCGTGCGGGCCACAAACGACCCGACCGAGGGATACTTCTGCTCCTTGTCCGTGCTGGTGGAACCGAAGCGCCCCGTGAGCATCCAGTGCGCGCCCGCGAAATGGTCGCCCGTCTTGTGATGCACTGAGCGGAGGAAAACCATCTTGTCCGCGTGCTTCGCGTGCAGCGGGAGCTGCTCGGAGATGCGGATGCCGGAGACGTTCGTCTCGATCGCGCCCCACGGCCCGCGATACGCGCTGGTCGCCTCGGGCTTGGGGTCGTAAGTCTCCAGATGACTCGGCCCGCCATCGAGCCACAGGAGGATGACCGACTTGTTCTTCCGCTTCGCCGCACCCCGGGCCTGCAGCCGCAGCAAATCCGCCGAGCTCAAGCCCAGCGCGCCGAGAAAGCCCGCCTTCAACGCCGAACGTCGCGAGGCACCCTGACAGGTGAAGGACGCGCGTCCGTTTTGGAGGAGAAGCATGGAAAGCCGACGCGGCTCGCGGCGAGCCATTCAACCGGCAAACTCCGGCGGGCGCATCTTGACACTTGCCCCCGGAAGGAGCGCGGCGTTCACGCCGCAGCAGGGTGAGTGACACAGGAACCGCTGGGATTTGCCGGAGCGTTTTATTCGTTCGCAGCTTTCTGCGGCGTAAACGCCGCGCTCCGGGGCAGTGCGGGAATGCGCCCAACTCCGACGCCGTCGTCGCGGCATTGCTGGTATAGCAGTGGCTAGACCGCCACCTTGCGCTTCTCCGGGTCGGGCTGCTGCCGGTAGAAGACGGCGACGTGGCCGACGATCCAGATGAGCTGGCTCCCGGTCTTCTCGGCGAGCTGGGGCGCAAGAGTCTTCCGCTCGTCCTTGAAGGCGGCGAACTTGATTTTGACCAACTCGTGCTGGCCGAGCACTTCGTCGAAGCTTTTCATAAAGCTATCGCTCGCGCCGGATTTGCCCAGGAAGAGCACGGGCTCGAGCTTCTGCGCGAGTCTTTTGAGTTTGCTGATTGCGGAGTTGGAGAGTGGTTCGTTCATTTGAGTTCCTCGTGCTGGGTGCTGACGGCGACGCCGCGAGAATCCGTGACGGAAAGGTAGCAGACCAGCGGGCGAGCGGCGGGGAGGTTCGCCGTGGCGAGGCCGTCCGCGAACTGAGCGGGAACGGACTGCCAGTTGCGCTTCTGCCATGGGCCCGAGTCGGTGGTGAAGTGGAACTCAGCCTTTGCGATGGCGACGGGTGCGGTGACTTTGGTGGTGACGGACTCGCCGGCAATCCGCATCGCGCCGAGCGTCGCGAGCGGTTCGCCGCCCTTGAGCTGGCTGTCCACAAACTGGTCCACCTCGCCGAAGGTCCAGATGTGGCCGTGTGGCAGTTTGATTTTCACCGACACCTTGCGCAGCCGTTCGGCGACGAGCTGGTAGCACTTCTTGTAGCTGTCCATGGGGTAGGCGAAATCGTTCGAGCCATTGAGGAAGAGGATCGGGCAGGACACGCCGGCCAGATAGCGCGAAGGGTCCCAAAGGCTGACCCAGCGGTCCCGCTGCTCGGGCGTCATCTTTGAGATGCGCGGTTCCAGCCAGACGCTGTTCTCGTGCAGGAAGCCACAACCATACACCGGCACGGCGACTTTCAGCCGGTCGTCAATGCCCGCCACGATGCAGGTGAGGTAGCCGCCCCAACTGATGCCCGTCACGCCGATGCGGTTCCGGTCCACCTCGGATCGCGCCGCGAGCAGAGAATGGCCGCGCAACACCGCCGCGACCGCGTGATACGTCCATAGGTCCTTCGCATCGGCGTCGGTGAACTCGCGGAACTTCGTCGTGTCCGCCTGGTCCGGGCCGCCGTCGGGAAGACGGCCCGCAGGTCCATTGCCAGCCAAGTCCATCGCAATCGCGCAGTAGCCGCGTTTGGCCCAATGCTCGGCCCACGCCGCGAAGGCTTTTCCGCCGCCGCCATGCACCAGCACCATCGCGGGAAAAGGACCGGGGCCCTCGGGGCGAGCGTAGTAGGCGAAGATGCGCGTGGGTTTGCCATTGAACGGCTCGCCGTCGTAGTAGAGGGACTGGAGGAGATTCGTCCGCTCGCCCCATTCGGCCTTCGGCGTGGCCTGGAGTGCGGTGAGATTCCACGGCCCGGTAAAGCGTGCGGCCGCGTTCGCCGCGGCAACGAACGCCAGCGCGGCAACGAGGATCAAGCAGCGAAGTTTCATGCGGCCACGAAGTTACGCCTAAAATTCTCGCAGCGGAAAACAAAAAGCCGCCCGTCGCCGGGCGGCTGGAATCGGAGGATTTGAGCTTAGGCCTTCTTTGCCTTGGCCTTCACCTTCACCTTCACCTTGATGGCTTTCTCTTTGCGTTTGATGTAGCTCTTACGACGCGCACGTTTCTGAACTTTGTTGGTTTGTCTGCCCATAACTTCTTTACTTTGCCGAACTGGTTTTGTTGGCTGGGAGAACTATGAAGTTCCGCCCGTTGCGCTTCAACTCCTATTTCTTGATCCTGGTCGCCGCGTTGCTCGCAGCGTGCGAATCCACCGACCCGAGCGGCTCCACAAAGGTCGCCTCCGACGTCGCCACCTTGCGGATCCACATGGAGACGCACCCCGACCCGCTTGGCAAAAGCCGCCAAATCTCCATCGGACGGAATCCCACCCAGATTTTCTCCGTCACGCCGGCGGCGCTCAGTGAGCAGAACCTTACCGCCGCGCGCCTCTGGGAAGGAAACGAGGAGCAGTTCGCCATTCACCTCCAATTCGACCGCGACGGAGTCCGCACACTGGAAATGCTCTCCATGTCCTACCGCGGCAAGCGCCTCGCGATCGGTAGCCAGTTCCCCGAACCCCGCTGGATCGGCACCGTGCGCATGGACCGGCGCATCGCCGATGGCACCCTGCTCTTCCGCCCGGACGCGACGCGCGAGGAGGCGGTAAAAATCGTCCGGCTCCTGAACAACACCGCAGCGAAGCTCCAGAAGCTAAAAGACTAATGCGCTCACCGCCCTGCCCCGCCGTCTGCCTGCTGCTCCTCATCTCATTCGCTGCCTCCGCCCAGCCGTTCCAACTGCCCACTCCGAACCGCTCCCTCTTCGAGACGGGTGGCGAGGACAAATACTTTGCCCCCACGCCGGGCAAAACATGGCTTGCCGGCACCTTCGGCTGCGTGCGCTCTGATGGGCACCAACTCCACGAGGGCATAGACATCCTCTGGACCCAGCGCGACAAGAAGGGCGAGCCGACCGACCCCGTGGCCGCCGCAGCCGAGGGCACCGTCGCCTACATCAACCGCAAGGCTGGCCTCTCAAACTACGGCAACTACGTCATCCTCCGCCACCGCATCGAGGGCCTCGACGTTTGCACGCTTTACGCCCACCTCGCGAGCATCCGCGACGACTTGCAGAACGGCGACAAGGTCAAAGCCGGCGAGAGGCTCGGTGTCATGGGCCGCACGACGAACACCAAGACCCGCATCGCCGCCGAGCGCGCGCACCTGCACTTCGAGATCGCTCTCGTCGCCAACGGGCGCTACGCCGCCTGGCACGAGTCCGCGCTCAAAGATCTCCGCAACGACCACGGCAACTGGAACGGGCGCAACCTCCTCGGCCTCGACCCACGCGCGGTCCTGCTCCGCCAACGCGCCGAGGGCGACAAGTTCAGCCTCCTCCGCTTCATGCAGGCACAAGTGGAGCTGTGCCGCGTGCTGGTCAAGCAGCCGGACTTCACCTACGTCCGTGAGCACCGCCCGCTCGTGCGCGCCAACCCGGCCACGGTGAAGGAAGGCATCGCAGCCTACGAACTCGTGCTCAACTTCAATGGAGTTCCCTGCCAGATCATCCCCCGCGCGCCTTCCGAGGTGAAGGGCTACTCCGCCAGGATTCACCTGCTCTCTGTGAACGACGCGGAGCAAAAGAAGAATGGTTGCCGCAAATTCCTGACATCGAAGGCTGGCAAGTGGGCCCTCACACCCGACGCCCTCCAGCACATCGAACTGCTGACATACTGATCCGCTGGACGAACAGACTCTCCCAAGCGGGCGAGCCCTTCGGCCAATCCCACTGGCAGCTACCCATCCAGCGGACTGCGCACGCCCAAGCCGGGCTTCTGCATGACGTGCGTGTAAATCTGCGTGGTGGAAACATCCTTGTGGCCCAGCAAGTCTTGGATCGTCCGGATATCCGTGCCCGCCTCCAGCAGATGCGTGGCGAAGCAATGCCGCAATGTGTGACAACTCGCCGGTTTCGTAAGCCGCGCCAATCGCACGGCCTGCTTGACCGCCCGTTGCAGCGCCGTCTCTGCCGTGTGATGCCGCCCCAGCCGGTTCGTGACCGGATCGCGTGACCGCCCAGCCGAGGGAAAGCACCACTGCCACACCCATTCCCGCTCCGCATTCGGATATTTCCGCGCCAGCCCGCCCGGCAATGCGACCCAGCCCAGCCCCTCTGCCAAATCCTTCTCATGCAGCAGCCGGACCCGTTCAAGATGCTGCTGGAGTTCCAACTTCAGCGACTCCGGCAGCACCGTCACCCGGTCCTTGTCTCCCTTCCCCGCCCGGACGGTGATCTGATTGCGCGCAAAGTCCACGTCCTGCACCCGCAACCGCAGCAACTCCATCAACCGCAGCCCCGTGCCATAGAGCAACTGCGCCATCAAACGTGGCGTGCCCTGCATCCCCGCCAGCAACCGCTTCACTTCCTCCCGCGTCAGCACCACGGGCAGCCGCTGCGGCCGCCGCGCCCGCACCCGGTCCGCCAATCCCTCCAGCGGCAGGCCCAACACCTCCTGGTAGAGGAACACCAGCGCGTTCATCCCCTGATTTTGCGAGCTAGCCCCCAGCTCCTGCACCACCGCCAGATGCGTGAGGAACTCCGTCACCTCCTTGCCGCCCA